>CAYJWO010000065.1:0-5796 GCA_964373825.1 uncultured Planctomycetales bacterium | reverse complement strand
GGGATGACCGTCCGGTAGATCGGCACCTTGCGGACCGTCATGCCGCGCGCCCGCAGCCCCGCGATGAGCGCATCGCGGCTCCGCGCGGCACTGAAGATCAGCGCCCGTTTGCCGGCAACCAGTTTCGCGGGCAACGCGTCCAGCAGGCCCTCCTGCTGGAAGCGGCGCGGAACCAGATCCACCGACAACCCCGCGTCTTCGACGGCGGCCGCCGTCTTGGGACCGATCGCGCCGATGCGCCGCCCGGCCAGCAGGCGCAGACTCCGCCCGCGGCGTCGCAAGAGACGCCGCAACCACGTGATGCCCTCGGGGCTAGTGAAGAACACCCAGTCGGCGGCCGGCAGGTCACGGAGTGCCTGCCGTACCGCGCCATTCGATGGCACGGGAGCCTGCGCGATCGCCGGGAGTTCCCGTACCACGGCCCCTAACGCTTCGAGCTGTTCGACGAGCGGCCGGGCCCGGTGGGCGGCCCGCGTGACGAGGATCCGGCGTCCCCTCAACGGCTTGGCGTCACCGCTGGCCAACGAGCGGCGCAACCGGACGACCTCGCCGACGATGAGAATGGCTGGCGGGCGGATGGCGGCCTGGCGGGCTTGCGCGGCAATGGTCTCCAGCGTTCCCACGATCGTCCGCTGGTCCGGCAGGGTGCCCCGTTCGATCACCGCACAGGGGGTTGTCGCCGGGCGTCCGGCGCGCTGCAGGCGTCGGGTCGTGGCCGGCAGCGTGCGCACGCTCATGAGACTGACGAAGGTGTCGCACGCGGCGGCCAAGCGATCCCAGCGGATTGCCGATGCGGTCTTCCCCAGGTCCTCATGCCCCGTCACGACGGCCACGGAGGAGGCAATCCGGCGGTGCGTCACCGGGATGCCGGCCGCAGCCGGCACGGCAAACGCGCTGGTCACCCCCGGGACCACTTCACAGCGAATGCCCGCCCGAGCCAGCGCCATCGCCTCCTCGCCCCCCCGCCCGAACACGAACGGGTCGCCCCCCTTCAAACGCACCACCGTCCACCCCGCGCGGGCGTGGCGGATGAGCAGCGCGTTGATGGCCTCCTGCGTGCGCGTGTGATGCCCCGCTTCTTTCCCTGCGTAGATGCGGCGAGCACGCCGACGACACCAGCGCAGCAATGCGGGCGACACCAAATGGTCATAGACGACCGCATCCGCTCGCTCGAGCGCCTCACGCCCGCGCAGCGTCAGCAGCCCGGGATCCCCCGGTCCCGCGCCGACCAGATAGACGATGCCTTGTGCCATTGGAAGAACAGCGCGCCCGGCGCGATATGAACGCCGGCTCGCTGCGCTCGCCTTCCAGGAGGGGGCGAGCCCCCTCCTGGCGTCCCGCTTCCAGCGGGACTATGCTCCCCCAACGCAGCGCGACGTCCGAGGGGGACGATCTCCCCCTCGGACACCCCCTTAGCGTTCAAATCGCGCAAGAGGTTTCGAGAACACACGCGCCCGGCGCGATTTGAACGCGCGACACCCAGCTCCGGAGGCTGGTGCTCTATCCGCTGAGCTACGGGCGCAAACCGGTAACGTCTCTTGTCAAGGCCTGCAAGATGGTCTCGGCGCCCTCGGCCCGCAACTGCCGGGCGAGCGTGCGGCCAAGTACGGCCGGCTGCGCGATCGGACCGCGCTGTCGGCCGCGAACCGCCGCTGATCCATCGGGCGCCACCACGGTCCCCACGAGATCCAGCTGGTCCCCCTCGGAGACGGCGTACGCGGCGATCGGCACGCGGCACCCGCCGCCCAGCGCGTCCAGGAAAGCGCGTTCCGCGTCGGCGCACGCACGAGCCACCGAGTCGTCGAGTGGAGCAAGCCACGCCGTCAGCTCGTCGTCGTCCCGACGCGCTTCAATGGCCAGCGCCCCCTGGCCGGGCTCAGGAACCATCAGCTCGAGGTCCAGGTATTCCGTGATGCGCCGCCCAAGTCCCAACCGCAACAGTCCGCACGCCGCGAGCACGATGGCGTCGTACCGTCCGTCGTCGAGCTTGCGCAGCCGCGTCTCGACGTTGCCCCGGATCTCAAGCACATCGAGATCGCGCCGTCGGCGCAAGAGCTGACTGCGTCGCCGCAGGCTGGAGGTGCCGAGGCGCGCCCCCTGCGGTAACTCCGCGAACCGCCGGCCGTCACGCGACACGAGCGCGTCCCGCGGCTCCTCGCGGGCGAGGACGGCGACCAGATGGAGGCCGTCCGGCATCGCCAGCGGCATGTCCTTGAGGCTGTGGACCGCCGCGTCAATGTCGCCAGCGAGCAGGGCCGCCTCGAGCTCCTTGACGAACACCCCCTCACCACCCAGCGCATCCAGCGGGCGATCCGGCTCCCGATCGGCCCGCGCGCTGATCGTCTGCAGGCGTACCGGATGAGCCGGGTGGCAGGCCTCCAGCCGCGCCTGGACGAGCTGCGCCTGGCGGACCGCTAGGGCGCTGCCGCGGGTTCCCAGGACGAGGGGACGCACGCCGCATCCTCCCGCTGCAGCCGCTCGACGAGATGGCCCAATCGCTGCTCGAGCAGTGCGGTCGCCACCGCCACCGTTTCCTGGCGTTCCCGAGCGTGGCGCGCGAGCAGCCCTTCGAGATCGTCGATGTCGAACCGATAGACGTTCTCCAGCGCCCCCACGGCTGGATCGACATTGCGCGGCACACCGAGATCCACGAGGCACAGCGGCCGGCGGTGGCGCCGCGGCATGGCCCGTGACACCTCCGCGACGCCGAGCAACGGTGCCGTGGCACTCGTCGAGCTGATGACGATATCCGCGGCCTCCAGCTCGATCGCGAGCTGCTCCGGGCCAAACGGCCTGGCCTGCGGCGCTCCCACCAGTATGACCGCGCGCTCGACGGAACGGTTCATCAGCCGAATGTCGCTGACCCCGCGATCCATGAGCCGCCGCAGCGTCAGCTCTCCGATCTCGCCGGCCCCGATCAGCAGCACCCGCGCGCGCCGCAGATCGCCGAAGATCTTGCCGGCGAGCTCGACCGCCACGGTGCCGATGGACACACTCCCACTGCCCACCCCGGTCTGTGTTCGAACCGCCTTGGCGGCACTCAGGGCTTTTTGGAACACCACGTTGAGCAACCGTCCGGTCGCCCCAAGCCTTCGTGCCTGCTCGTACGCCGCCTTCACCTGATGGAGGATTTCGGCCTCTCCCAGCACCATGGAGTCGAGCCCCGAGGCCACCGCGAACAGATGCCGCAGGCTGTCCATCGCCCGGTACGTGTACAGCCGGTCGGCGAGCAGATCCGCCGAGACGCCGCCGTGCGCCCCGAGGAAGCCCCGCAGCCGATCCGCCGCCCCATCCCATGAGGCCACCCCGCCGTAGATCTCCACCCGGTTGCACGTGGAGAGGACGGCGGCTTCGTCCAACCCGACATCGCGCCGCAGCCGGCCGAGGACCTCGGGCAGCTGATCCGGCTGAACCGCCAGCCGTTCCCGCAGCTCGACGGGGGCCGAGCGATGGTTCAGCCCGACGACGATGAGTTCCATGCGGGGTGGAGCGGCGGGTGCGCCGTCGGCAGCCACCAACTCACGCCAAGCAACGAGAAGAGGACCAGCCCGAAGCCCAAAATCGACAGGAGCGCCACCCGACGGCCGCGCAGCGTCGTGCGCAGCCGCAACGACCAGAGCGCCAGGTACCCGCCCCACAGCATCACCGTCAGCAGCTCCTTGGGGTCGCCGGTCCACCATCGGCCCAGCAGCATTCGGGCGCTGACGAACCCGAATGCCATCCCGACGCTGAGCAATCCAAATCCCAGCCCGATGGCGACCAGGTTCAGCCGATCCAAGGAGTCCAGCGATGGGAGGCGACGGAACAGGAGGCCCATGCGCTTGCGCTTGAGCTGCCGCTCCTGCACGAGAAACAGGAGGCCGGCGACGAACGCGACCAGGAACGCCAGGTAGCTGAGCAGCGAGCAGGCCATGTGCACCGGAATCATCCCACCACCTGCCGGAGGCCGCCCGTGGCGGCCCCGCACATGACGTCAATGGCCTGTGTCGTGCGGCCACGGCGCCTCACGCGAAGGCGAGCAGTGGTGGCGCCGTGCCCGGTAGGTGGTGGGATCATCCGCTGGCCACCTCCAAGAGCCGCTGGGCCTCGCGGCGGGCCGCCCGCATCCGGCCGGACCGCACCAGCCGCACCACGCGGCCGCCGGCCACCCGCGCAAAGTAGCGCTTGCGTTCGCCGAAGGTCGGCAACCGCCGCTTCGCGGACGCGCGCAGCCCCGCCAGAAGATGGGCCAATCGCCCGTACTCCGGTCCCACGACGCGGGCCACTTCCCGCCGGACCCGCTGTGCTACGGTGGGGCTCGCCCCGCCGCTGCTGACGGCGACGGTCAACGGTCCCCGGCGCAGAATGGCTGGCGCGATGAAGGAGCAGAGGGCCGGTCGGTCCACCACATTCGCGAACACTCGGGCCCGCCGGGCCGCCCGCGACACCTGCGCGTTGACCCGCGGATCGTCCGTCGCGGCGATCGCCAGCCACACACTGCGCACATCGCCGGGCCGGCACCGCCGCGCGACATGGCGCACGCGCCCCTGCCGGGCCCAGGCCGCCAAGCGCGCGGTGATCCCTGGGCTCACCACGGTCACCTGCGCGCCGCATCGCAGGAGCTGGGCGACCTTGCGCTGCGCGATCAGGCCGCCGCCGGCTACGACCACCCGACGCCCCGTGAGATCCGCAAAGAGCGGGTAGTGCGTTCGCGCCACCATGATCTTACCGCGGCGGGAGCAGCCGCTGGAGCGCTTCGTAGGTCTCCTGGCCCATGGCCACCGTGTGCGGCTGGCCGGGAAACGCCCCGGACTTGATCTCCTGCAGGTACGCGGCGACCGCCTGTCGAACGGTGCCGGCGACGTCGGCGTAGCGCTTCACGAACCGCGGGGTGAAGCGCTCGAACAGTCCGAGGAGATCGTACGTCACCAGGACCTGCCCGTCGCAGAACGGGCCGGAGCCGATGCCGATGGTGGGAATCGAGAGCCGCTGGGTGATCTCGCGCGCCAGGAGATCCGGTATGCACTCCAACACCATGGCAAAACACCCCGCCGCTTCCAGCCGCTGCGCCTCCTCCAGAATGCGCGCCGCCGACGAGGGATCTCGCCCCTGAGGAGTGAAGTCCGCGCGGCTCGTGGCCGCCTGCGGGGTCAAACCGACATGGCCCATGACGGGAATCCCTGCGGCGACCACCGCGTGGGCGACCGCGTCCATGCCGGAGCGCCACTCGACCTTGACCGCCTCGCAGCCGGCTTCGCCGACAAACCGCCGGGCGTCCCGGACCACGTCCGCCGGGCTGCCGCGCAGCGCTTCCAGCGGCAGGTCGCCGATCAACAGCGCGCGGGCCATCCCCCGCCGGACCGCTTTGGCGTGGTGGAGCATCTCGGCCATGGTAACCGCCGCGGTCGTCTCGTACCCCAGGACGACCATGCCCAGTGAGTCGCCCACGAGCACGACGTCCACGCCGCTCTCATCGAGCAGCCTGGCGAGGGGATAGTCGTACGCGGTGAGCATCGTGAGCTTGTCGCCCGTCCCCTTGCGCGCCCGGACCGCCTCGACCGTCACTTTGACCATCTTGGCTGAAGGCTCAAGGCTGAAGGCTCAAGGCTGGCCGACAAGCCTTCGGCCTTCAGCCTCTAGCCTTCAGCAGAGCCGGATGTTAGTTGGCCAGTTCTTCTCGCACGGCCGCCGCCGCCTCGACGACGACGCGCAGCTTGGCCGTGGCTTCCTCGGGGGAGCGCGTTTTCAACCCGCAGTCCGGATCCACGAACACCTGCTCGGGCTTGAACACGCGCAGGGCTCGCTTGAGGTTCCGGA
>CAYJWO010000064.1:0-5802 GCA_964373825.1 uncultured Planctomycetales bacterium | reverse complement strand
GCCATCTACCTTGATATCCTCCGCCCCGGCGTCCAAGACGGTCTCCATCAGCCGATCTTCGCTGATCCCCTCGCCGGAGAGCGTGATGAGCCCCTTCTTCTGGAAAAGCCAGGACACGCTGCCGGCCCCGGCGCTTGTCCCGCCGTGGCGGCTGAGGATGCTGCGCAACTCTGCGGACGTCCGGTTCTTGTTGTCCGTCAACGCCTCGATGAGGATCGCCACCCCACCCGGGCCGTACGCCTCCACGACCATCTCCTCGTAGGTCGCGCCGGGCAGGTCGCCGGCGCCCCGCTTGATGGCCGCTTCCAGCTTGTCCTTGGGGAGGTTGACCTCGCGCGCCTTCGAGATCGCCAGGCGCAGGCGCGAGTTGCCGTCCGGGTTGCTTCCCCCCATGCGCGCGGCGACCGTGATCTCCCGGATGACTTTCGAAAACACCTTGCCGCGTTGGGCGTCAACGATCGCCTTCTTATGCTTAATCCCGGCCCACTTGGAATGTCCCGCCATCCGCTGCCTCGCGTGACCGCGCTATCGACGGTAATCGGCGGTAGTATAACATAGCAGGCGCGCGGTCACCACCCCCCCGCCCGGGCGAGCGCCAGCAGCTCGTGGAAACTGCCCACCATAAGATCCGGCCGGGCGGAGCGCAGCACCGCCTCCTCCTCAAAGCCGTGCGTCGTGGCCACCGTCAGGACGCCCGCCTGGCGCCCGGTCTCGATATCGATCGCGCTGTCGCCGATCAGCACCGTGTGCTCGGGTGCCGCCCGCACCTTGGCCATGAGTCCGCGGAGCGAGGCGGGGTCAGGTTTGCGGGGATAGGGCGCGCCTCCCGCGACGATCTCCAGGAAGAACTCGGCAACGCCCAGGGTGTTCAGAATGTCGCGAGAGTAGGGGTTCGGCTTGTTGGTGATGACCGCCTGGTGGCGATCTCGAAAAAACCGCAGCGCGTCGCGCGCCCCGGGATACAAGACACTGTGGTCCACCAGGTGCTGGCCGTAGTAGGCCCGATAGATCCGCACGCCTTCGGCGACCCGCTGCTCGTCCTCGGTCCGGAGGCACTCCTTCACCAGATCGTGCACCCCTCCTCCGATGAAGCGTCGAACCTCATGGCGGGAGAGCGGCGCCGCGGCGCACCGCGCCAGCATGTAGTTGACGGCCTCTGCGATATCGTCGAGCGTGTCGACCAGCGTGCCGTCCAGATCGTAGACGATCAGCTGTTTCATCGGCTCCTTGGATACGCCGCCGCTACCGCAGGCCGTTCACGATCTCCTTGTAGACCTCCTGGGCGACGTCAATCTTCGGCATCAGGAGCGACCGGGCCTTCACGCTCAGCTGCACCGTGCGCCGTGTCACCGGCCTGACGCTGATCTTCACGGTCGCATCCCGCACCTTGGCTTCGATGAGGCCGCGGGTATCGTCGCGCAGCGTCACGAGGCCCATCGACTCCACTGCCGCGACGCTGCGCTGAAAGACGGACTCTTTGGGGAGATCGAAGTGATCCGTCACCGAATCCTTGCTGATGGCGTACCCGCCGGCTGCACCGGCGCCAATCAGCAGCGCCGCGCACCCCGTGAGGCTCAGCGCGAGACTCGCCAGCGCGACGCACAGCCCCTGTTTCAGGGCGTCCATCATCCTGTGGCCTTGCGGCCCATCGCCCGTCACCGTACCGAACACCCGCACACGTAACCTCTTGGAGTCACAGCTTATGCTACACTCCTCAGGCCGAGGCACGGGTCTCCTCCACGAAAGATGTTACACAGATTTTACATTCATGTCACATGCCCGTGACATGTCACGCGCATAGTGTGCGTGTATGACAAGGGACACGGTGCCGGGTCACTCCTTGGGACCCCCCTCCCAAGAGCCGGCGCGTGTCCCTTTTTTCTACGCCATCCACTCCTTCATGCCGGCCTCACTCCGGCTTCACCAGCATGATGATCCCAATCGCAACGAACGTGAGGGCTGCGGCTCGCTGCAGCAACCATGCTGGAACGAGGCGGGTCAGCCCCTGGCCGACCAGGACACCGATCGCGGTCACGGCCAGCAGCGCAGCCCCGGCCCCAATGAACACAGCCCACGGCTGCTTCGTCGACGCGACAAGCGAGAGCACCGCGAGTTGGGTTTTGTCACCGACCTCAGCCAGGAAGAGGGTCATGAACGCGGTGATGACGACTCGCAGATCCATCAAGGCCTCCTCCCCCGTTGCTGCGCTGACCCCGCCTCGGAGACACGCGCCCCGGCCCCGCGGGCGGCCTCCTCGGCCGGTCCAACCCCGTCAGGCCCGGCTATCCCAGTATGGGTCACGCACCCCCCGCCGGTGGTTTTCGTAGCGGGCCATGACAAAGAGCGCATCCGAGAGCCGATTGAGATACGCGACAGCGCAGGCGCCGATTCGCTCGCTGCGGCTGAGCGCCACGAGCCTCCGCTCCGCTCTCCGACACACCGTCCGGGCGACGTGCAGCTGCGCTGCGCCGGGCGAGCCCCCGGGCAGGATGAAATTCTGCAGCGGTGGAAGCTCCTCTGAGAGCGTATCCATCAGCCGTTCGAGCTCGTCGATGTGCCGCTGTTCGATGCCCGGCACCGGGGTGCGAACCTTGTCCTCCTCCGGCATGCAGAGGTCAGAGCCGAGATGGAAGAGATCGTTCTGAACGCGCGTGAGCGGGCCGATGAGCGCGTCGTGGAGCCCCGTCGCCAGCGCCGCGCCGATCTGGGCGTTCAGCTCATCCACGGTGCCGTACGCCTCGATCCGCACCGACTCCTTCGGGACGCGCTGTCCCCCGCCGAGGCCGGTTGTCCCGTCATCCCCTGTTCGGGTATAGACCTTGGTAATCCGCGGCATCCGGCTCCTGTGCAACGGAGGCTGTTGCCCGCTACATGATCTCCATTGTACCGCGTCCGGTTGCCCGACGGAATCCGTAGGTTGCGACGGTCCCCGAACCCAGCGCGCATTCGATGATGACCGGGTAATGATCCGAGCCGATATTCGGACCAATCCGCCGGGTGCGCACGGTGAGATCGGATGAGACGAGGCAGTGGTCGATGGCGATCCGCATCCAGGGCGCCTGGACCGGCCAGCTCCCCTGCACGCCGAAGCCGCGGCGGCTATCCTGCAGCCCACTGGCCCGGAGGAGATCCTTGAACGCGGGCGTCCATGACGTCGCGTTCAGGTCGCCGAGCAGCAGCACCGGACCGCTGATCGATCGGATGAACTCCGCCAGCGCCGCCAGCAGCTCATTCCGCATGCGAAGACGCCTCGGGCTCAGCGGGGCAAGCGGATGGGCGCTCACAACCGTCAGGGGGTGCCCGTCGTACTGGAGACGCCCGATGACAACCGGCAGCCCCTCCGCCCTCACCCGCACGATCTCTGCCGACTCAACGGGCATCCGGGAGAGCAGCATGATCCCAAATCCTCGCTCCAAGATCACCGACTTGCAGTACGGGTATTCAGCGATGAGCACCCGGAGCTCTGAGAGCCACACCTCGGTCATCTCTTGCAGCACGACGATATCCGCATCAACCTCATGGAGAAACCGGCTGACCAGATCCGCCGACGTGTTCGAGGAACGCACATTCGCCAGAACGACGCGGAACGGTGGTCCCTTCGATGCGGGTGCGCGCCGCGCGTACAGGGGGACGATCCGCCACAGGTTGACGAGCCCCAGCCCTGTCGCAACGGTCGCCGGCAGGAACCGGTGCGCGATCAGCAGGATGAGGGCGCTGGGCAGCAACATCCAAGCGTACTGCACGGGGAAATGGCTGGCCAACTCACAGGGCCACGAGCGACGCGCCCAGAAGCCCGCGATCGTCCCAAGCCCTGCAAGCCCGGCGATCCCCAGCGCCGTCTGCTCTACCACCGCCGAACTCTTCCGCCCTTCCACCGTCTGGTCCGAACGACAACGAGCGGCGCCCGCTCCTGGGCGCCGCTCTCTGGCGTGCTCGGCTGCTGCCGCCGCACCGGGGTACCGGCTTACTTCGTGGCCGGCGCCGATATCCTCGCCTTGCCCGCGTACGGACACCACCCCTTCCCGTCACCAGGGCAATATCCGGTCGCCAGCGAAATGATCCGGCAGACGGCGCCGATGAGACCCACTACGATCAACATCGCTCCCACGAGCCGTCCAACCTGCTTCAGTTGCCCCTTGTGCGTCTCGGCCCGCTCAAGCACCAAGTACCCGGCCGCCGCCCCCAAAAGCAGAATCCCGATCCCGGAACCGTAGATCATTGTTCCCCCCTTCCCTGTCGATGCGACCCTGGCATTCTACCATATTCCGCAGCTCCATCGGCGCCGGCTTTCGCATCGCACCCCGGCCATCGGGCCAGCCACCCGTCAGGTCTCTCGCACTGCGCGCGACCGCCATCCCCTTGCCACTCGGCGTGAGCCCTTGGACGTGCTCCGGAGGCCGTCCGGGGCCTCGAACCGGTTTCAGCAACCTGTTTCGTCGCGAACTCGAGGAGGCTGAGCCGAGCGGCGCTAAAGCGCAGGCCAGCATCCGCGGGTGCAGCAGAAAGAGGTTGCTGAAACCGGTTCTAGAAAAACGCGAAGAGCTTGCCCGGGGTAATCCTCCCATCCAGGTCTTTGACCGAGACGACCCCGAAATGGCGGCTGTCCTCGCTTCTCCTGCGGTTATCGCCCAGCAGAAAGCAGGTGCGTTCCGGCAACACCATCGGCTCGACATCCGGGTGGGTCCCTCCGACCGCGTAGGGTTCATCGAGCTCGACCCCGTTGACAGAGACCTTGCCCGATGCGATCTGGAGCGTCTCGCCTCCAAGGGCGATCACCCGCTTGACGTACTCATCGGTCTCGTACGGACCGCGCCGCAGCACCACCACATCGCCGTGTCGGGGAGTCGAGAAGTAATACAGGTAGCGGTTAATCAGAAAGTAGCTGCCTTCTGGCAGGGTCGGCTCCATGCTCCGCTCGGTCACGATGCCAAGGCCGATCACATACCGCTGGAAGAACAGGCACAAGAGGACCGACCAGAAGAGGATGAACGCCAGCCGGTAGGCCCGGCGGGATTCCGTGGGGACGTAGCGCCGGTCAAAAAACGCCCGCCGCTCCTTCATGAGAACCGGGGACGGGCCTCCACGGTCTGCATGGCTACCTCACCGTCGGCACGATCCTGGCGATGACAAGCCCGACCAGGAACCAGGTGAGCACCAGATCACAAACGCCGATGAGCGTGTGCGATGTCGAGAACGACCACCAGTGCCAGTCCGGGAGGCGGGTCAACACGCCGGCGATGAACGCGACGAACGCTATGAACCGCACCCGCGCCCAGTAACCCGCGAGCGGCGTTTGGCTCACGAGGTACGCCGGCAGGAAGGCGCCCACCATCATGAGGATGAGCCCCCGGATGTAGTAGATCGGCATCTCGGGGCTCTCATGCCGCAGGACCCCGTACAACATGAAGCCCTTCGGGATCGTCCGCTGCTCCGGCGTGGGAGTGGCCCAATGGTCCGGCAGCAGGAGATAGACGCCTGGCTGCGGCGCCTGTTCCCTCACCACCCGAGCCACCGCGACCTCATCCGTGAACGCGCGGAGCGTCTGACTGTGCCACGGCAACGCCATCCATGAGATCGTCCCCCACGCAAACGCCACCAGCCCGCCCACGAGCCCCGCCGCCACCACGCGTCCCACCACCCCTCCGTCTAGACCGTCGCGCGCTCACGCCCGCCGTGCGACACGTCTCCCCATCGCCCCGCTCCACAACCCCTCCTTGCGAGAATAAAAAAGCCCGGCGGCTACCTACTCTCCCAATCCCTTGCGGGATTAGTACCATCGGCCTTGGAGGGCTTAACGACCGA
>CAYJWO010000063.1:0-5873 GCA_964373825.1 uncultured Planctomycetales bacterium | reverse complement strand
GTTTGACGCCACCCAGGTGGCACTGCTCGGGATCAAAGTGGCGCTGAACTCTCGCCGGCTGCGTTCGACCGCCTACGCTGGGGAGGTGCGAGTGACCCAGGTGACGCTGCGCCTGCCGGCTCCAGCCACGCCGATCCAGGAGACCCCGACGAAGCCGCGCGCGCCCAATGCGACCGCCCACACCGTCCGGACTCTCGCCCTCGTGTCGCTGGGTCTGTTGGCGGTCGCAGCAGAGTCCGTCGTTGCCACCGACCGCATCGAGCGCCTCCCCACCCAGAGCTTCTCCGTCAGCCTCACCGGTCCTGACCAGACGGACGAAGACAACACGCTGACCTCGTTTGCCGTGCCCGCCTCCCTGGAGGGCCGGCAGGTCCGTGTGCGGATTCGCGTGCCCTCCTCGTTCGTCCAGCGGCCGTACAGCGCGGTGCAGCTCTTCGCGAAGGACGGCAGTTGGGATTGGCAGAACACCGCGTGGTCGGACGGCTTGCTCTCACCGGAGAATCCGAACTTCCAGGACGGCGTGTTGACGCTGGTCTATCGGCCGACGCGCCCCTCGGTGGATCGGCAAGGGTTCACCGCCGAGGGCTTCGATCCGGCCAGCGGCTTGCGGACGATCGGGGTCAAGGTGGCCACACCGTCCGCGGCCTCGCCGACGTATCAGCTGCAGGGTACCGTCGAAGTCGTTGACGCCGTGGTGGAGCCGATCGGTGCCACGGGGACCACCACGCACGCCGCCGTCGTCCGGCCGCTGCTGCGGTCTGCCGCCGGCCTGCCACCCGCGCCACCCGCCCCGCTGGGGCCGCAGGCGGTCCACTCCGGCGTGAGCCGGTACTTCACGTACGGCGACCTCAACCGCGGGCTCGGCCAGAACCCGGCGCTGGACAACACCCTGGGCGGCTTGCAGGCGAACGGCCTGACAGCACTGCGGCTCATGCCGGCGTTTGACATCCGAGGCGGCCTGCGCATCGACCCATCAGCCACGGCCGCCATGCAGGCACTCCTCGACAAGGCCGCGGCCGCCGGCGTGCGGCACGTCGTCGTGACCCTGTTCGATGGCGCGATCGCCAACGTGCCACTGCGGGACGCGATGACCAATCCGCAGCGCCAGCGAGCATTGCTGGACGCGCTACGGCCGTTCGTCCGGCGCTTCGGCAACGCCCGCGTGAACGGCCAGCCGGTGATCTTCGATCTCGTGAATGAGATTCACGGCCTCGGCGGGGTCACCGAGCGGCAGCGCCAGGAGTTCATCGAAGCGCTGGTTCAGCTCTTCATCGAGGAGGCCCCCGACGCGACCCTCACAGTCGGCGTCCAGCACGTCGGCGAGCTTGCCTCCTGGTCGTACCTGCCCGGGCGGTTTACCGGCAAGCCGGTGCGCTTCATTTTCACTTTCCACCTCTATGAGGACATTGACCGCGTGCCATCGGCGTGGGAGCTCAACCTCCCGCCGGGCGCTGAGGTGTGGATCACCGAGGCGTCGACCAAGGCCGGCGTGGATCGTCAAGTGCAGGGGGCGGCCGCCAAGGGCTACCGAGGGCTCCTCTTCTGGGAGGACGCGGAGCACCCCTACGACCCGGCCGCGCACCGCCGCGCGATCAATCGGGCGGCCGGTGTGCCGGCCATGATTGGCGGTCTCGAGATCTCGGACGCGTGGCTGGCGGTGGGGTTGGGAGCCCTCGCAGCGTTCGCGGCAGGCGTGTGGTGGCTCCTCCAGAGGCGACGCACCCCGGGTGTCATCCGGCCGGATCTCGCGCGGACGCGGGTGGTGGTGATCGCGGGCGGGCAGGCGACGCGGTTCACACCGGTCAACAAGCTGCTCACGGACCCGATCGGCGCAGGCCGAACGATGATTCAGCAGACGCTCGACCGGGCGACTCGGACAGACGTCGCGGGCGACTACGCGAGCTTCGTCCGGCCGGAGCAGTTCTTCATCGGCACCGGCGAGGCGTTCAAGCCCGACATGGAGCGGCAGCTGCCGGAGGTGCCGGCGGGCAACATCCTCGCCGAGCCGGACCGCCGCCAGACGTGGGGCGCCATGCTCTGGGTGATGGCGCACCTGCGCCGGCAGGACCCGGACGCCGCCATCGCCATGTTGACCGGCGACCACGTGATCGGCGACCTCCCGGTGTTCCGCGCGACGGTGGCCCAGGCCATCGCGGTCGCCCAGCAACGACCGGCCATCGTCACCATCGGCATCCAGCCGAGCGACAACGCCACGGAGTGGACCGGCTTCGGGGCGGTGAAGGCCGGCGATGAGGTGGCGGCCGTGGGGCCCGGCGTGCGCCAGCTTGCCCGGTTCGAGGAGAAGCCCTCCGAGCCGCGCGCCCGCGAGATGATGGCGGAGGGCGGCTGGGCATGGAACTCCGGCATGTTCTTCTTCCGGATCAGCACCGCCGAGACGGCGATGCGCCGCTACCGCCCGGAGATGTTCGCCATCTACCAGGAGCTCGCGGACGCGGTGGCTCGTGGCGACGCCGAGGCCGCGCGTGCCGCCTTCCTGAAGCTGCCGAGCAAGCTGCCGCATCCGCTGCAGCCGGAGCAACTGGTGGATAACTCCATTGACTACGCCATCGCGATGCCGATGACGCTTGAGCCGACCACGGAGCTCGAGGCCTACCGGATGACGGCGGCCTTCCCGTGGATGGACATCGGCAGTTGGGATGCATTGCGAGTGCTCGCGAACGACCCGCGCTTCCACGACATCGCGCGGGGCTTGCAGCCAGACGCGCAGGGCAACCTGCGCCTCGGCAACGTCACGGTTGGTCCCGAGGTGCGCAACTCGACCTTCGTTACAGAAGGTAACCGCCAGATTGTCGCCGAGGGGCGCCTCAGCGGCTTGGTCGTGGTGCATGGGCAGGATGGCACGGTGGTCGTCGTCCCTGAAGCCAAGGCGCAACAGGTGAAGGCGCTGGCGGACGCCATCAAGCGCGCCACGGCCGCCCAGACCGAGATCGCGCTGGAGTGCGCGAACTGCCAGCTCAGCGCGAGCGGCGGCCGCATTGCGGCCTACGGCGTGTCTAACCTCGAAGTCGTGAGGGCGGGCAACACCGTAGCCGTCCGTCCGGTTTCGCCAGCAACGACTCCTGACGTGCAAGGCTGGCGCGCGTGGCTCCGTCGGCTCCTCCGGCGCCATCAGCAGGTCGTGCTCACCTCGCTCGCGCTCGCCATCGGCCTGACCGCGTGGGCGCTGACCGGCGACGCCTCGAGCCTCTCAGCCGGTAGCGCCACGATGGCGCTCTCCGCAAGCCCGCCGGGGGAAGGCGATGGGCAGCCCGCCCGCGTCAGGAGGGCCCGTGAGGCGATGGTCACCGAGGACGCGAGCTTCACCGCCGCGTCCTACGCGCGGACCTTCGGCGTCTCAATCGAACAAGCCCGCGAGGAGCTCGACTGGCTCGCCGGGCTCGCGCGAGAGTTTGACGGGCGCGGGTTCTCCGGGGTGGATCGCGTCATCGTCGGCGGCAGGCCGACCTATCGCCGCGTGACGGTGGACAAGACCATCTGCGGCAGCTACGACATGCGCGGGCCCGCAGAGACGTACTGGAGCGACAAGGTCGTCTTCTACGTGGGGCTGGCCGCCGGCAACTTCCTCTACGACCACGAGGTGGACATGGCCTTCAACATCACGGCCAGCCACAACCCCGCGGCCGACAACGGCATCAAGTGGTCCATGCGCCGCCGTCGCTCGCGACGCCCCATTGCGCTGGTCGGAGCCGGCGTGCGGGAGAGTTCAGAGCGCATGCGCGAGGCCTTCACGATGGGACTCCGGGCGGCCGGGGTCACGGTGTATGACCTCGGGGTGACCGCCACCCCAGAGACCTATCACGCCCTGGCGATCTTCCGGGAGCCGGAGGGTGAAGCGGGAGAGCGCCCGACGCAGACCCCGCTCGGGGCGAACAACTTCGTCCGCACGCTCAATCGCGAGGAGACGAGTGAGATCTTCGCGCAGCTCCCGGTCACCGGCACTGACGCCGCGGCTCGCATCCACGTCCTCCACGAGCGCCGCGGGCAGCACCCCATCGCGCCGGCGGCGCGCCCTGCGCGGATCGGCGGCGAGATCGCCGCCAGCGAGGACTTCGCCGCCGAGCGTGCCGCGGCGCGCATCACGATCACCAACCCGTTCGTCCTCCGGCACAACACGTGGGTGGCGGCCATGGCGCGGCTCGGCCCCGAGGTCATGAAGGCGCTCTTCGTCGAGTGGGTCCAGAAGCGGGATGCCTTCCCGGAGCTCGTCGAGCGGCTCCACGCGCTCCAGTGGCCGGCCACAGCCGATCAGGCGTTCTGGCGGGAGTTCGTGCGGGACTTCGGCCTCGACCCCGCGCGGTTTTCGACCTCGCCGTTGACCGCGGTCGCTCGGCCGCTGGAGGGACAGGCGATCGGCACGGACTTCGGCAACGGCTCCAACTGGCGCAAGGGCGACGTCCTGGAGGCGCTGGGGATGACGGTGAGCCCCGTGACGGCCGAGGTCCGTCTTGGCGAAGAGGACAGCGAAGTCGTCGTGGTCCACACCGGGCGTCCCGACGGCCGCTTCCTCCTCCACCTGCCTGATCCCACCAAGCCGGAGTTCCAGCGGGAGGCCATCGAGCTGGCCACGCGCCGGGGCATGCCGGTCGTCATCTTCGACGAGGACGGCGACCGGTTTACGATCATTGACGAGCGAGGCCGCGCGATCGACGGCGCCCAGCTCGCCATCCTCCTGGGGCGCTTCCTCGCGGGGCCGATCCTCACCGATGTGCGCTATCCTCGGTACTCCCTCGAGGCCATGGAAGCCGGCGGGCGCCGGCGCATCGGCGAGACGATCTTCCGGGGGCCTGTCGGCTACGCGTTCTACATCGAGGAGGCCCTGCGGCTCCAGGAGGCGCTGTACCGGTTGAACGTTGACCGGACCGCCCCGACGCGCGTGCCTCTCTACTCCGCCTTCCGCGAGCTCATCGCGGACCTGACCAAGTTCGGCGGCGAGCCGGTCGCCTTTGGGGTGGAGCCTTCAGGCCATGCCTTCTTCCCGGCCAACGGCTACGCGAACGACGCCTCCTTCTTGATGGGCGTCGTGCTCTGGATGATCGCGGAGCTCACGCAGCAGGGCCAGTCCCTCGCCGCGTTGAACGACACCGTGCAGAAGAATCCGGCCTCGCCGCCCGAGCTGCGGCTGCTCATGACGCCGGACATCTCCGTCGCCGAGCGCCAGGCGTTCGTCTCGCACGTGCTGAGGCAGTTTGAGGCCGCGGCTGGCGCCCAGGGGTGGCGCTATGAGATCGATCGGATGGACGGCGGCGTCATCGAGGTCTTCGATGAGCACGGCCGCTTCCGCGCCCGGGCGCTCGTGCGCAGTTCGAACAACGAGTCCGTCTTCGCGCTCGCCTTCGAGGGGGCCGCGCACCGCGACAAGCACTGGATCGAGGACGTCATCATCGGGCTCATTGTGGACAGCGAGGTCACGCTGCCCAGCGGAACGCGCGTCGCCGTGGACCCCTCCACCTGGCGGACCTCCGAATATCTGCAGGCCGAATCGCCGGAGAACGACGAAATCGCTCCTGATGGAACTGTCATCAGGCATCCGGCTGTCTTCCAGCGTCTGCAGGCGGCCCCCAATTTCGCCTCGCGCTCCACGGCGGCTCAGACCCGCATCGGCGCGGCGGTGGCCAAGGGCCAGGAGGGGAAGGCGCTGACGGCGCGCGAGAGGATCGAGGCCGGCATTCGGGCCGGCCAGGGGCCGCGTGAACCCGACGGCTCCACTGGTGGCACGCAGCCCCCGCCGCAGAGCCCACCGCCGAGCGCGCCGCCAGCAGCCACGCCAGCTTCGCTGACTGATCACACCACGCAGGCGCTGCGGCGAATTCTCGACGACCAGCTGCCGCACGAGGCGGCACGGGAGATGGTGC
>CAYJWO010000062.1:842-5890 GCA_964373825.1 uncultured Planctomycetales bacterium | reverse complement strand
AGGCGACGATCCGGGAGGACATCGCCCACCTGCCGGGCTACACGGTGGAGCGCGCCCGGGCGATGAGCGACACTGAGGTGGACGCCTTGCTCGACCAGACCGACGGCATCCTGACGCTGCGGCGCATGGAGCACGCCGACGACGTGCTGCTGCAGCGCGCCGGGGTGGTGGAGCGGCTCGCGCAGGTGGAGGTCGGCGGGGTGATGGACACCCGCCGGCCGCGCAAGCCGGTGTCGACGACGATGACGCTCACCGGGATCACGCACGACGGCAAGCGCTCCAGCCACCGGTTCATCCTCGGCGATGACACAACGATGGCGGCGAACGTCGTGGGGCCAGCACTCGGGTATCTGAAGCGCGGCCTGTGGCTGCAGGCGCGGGGGATCTTCGGGGTATTCGGCAGCACCGAGCTCCTCCCGATGGTCGTCCGCTAGGCGCTCGTCCGCGCATCCCTTGACGTTCCCGGTCACCGCTCCAGACCGTCCGTCCGCCCTGCCGCGGCTGCTCGCCGCGCTCTCCGACGACCTCACCGCCCTCGCCCAGGCCGGCCTGCGCCGCCAGTGCACCACGATCGACGCGTTCGACGGTGTGGTCGCGCGCGTCGGCGGCCGGGAGATCGTCTGCTGGTGTAGCAATGACTACCTCGGGTTGGCCGCCCATCCGCGCGTCATTGAAGCGGCCGCCGGGGCCGCGGCCGCCTTCGGCGTCGGCGGGCGGGCGTCGCGACTCCTGGGCGGAACGACCGCGTGGCACGCGCGGCTGGAGGAGGCGCTCGCGACATTTTTCGGCGCCGAGGCGGCCGTCGTGTTCGCCAGCGGCTATCTGGCCAACCTGGGCGCCTTGACCGCGCTCCTGGGCGCTCAGGATGCGGTCTTCCTCGACCGGCTCGCGCACGCCAGCCTGATTGACGCCGTCCGCATGAGCAGAGCGCGCCTGCGCGTGTTTCCGCACCAGGATGTGGATCGCCTGGGCCGCCTGCTGGCGAGTGCCGCGGGCGCGCGACGCCGGGTCGTCGTGACGGAAGGCGTGTTCAGCATGGATGGAGACGTGACCCCCGTAGATCGCCTGGCCGAGGTCGCCCGGCGTTACGACGCGCTGGTGTATCTCGACGACGCGCACGGGGCGTTTGTCCTGGGACCGACGGGGCGGGGAACACCCGAGGCGCACGGCATGCCGCACGATGGCTTCCTCTACATGGGGACGCTGGGCAAGGCGTTGGGCGCGCAGGGTGGTTTCCTCATCGGGCCTCGCACGCTCATTGACGCGTTGCACCACCGCGCGCGCCCCTTCATCTATGCGACTGCGCTCGCCGTGCCCGTGGCCGCCGCCGCCACTACCGCGCTGCAGGTCATCCAGGACGAACCCCAGTGGCGCCAGGCACTCCAAGAGCGGGTGGCGCGCCTGCGCCAGCTGCTGCGTCCGCTACGTGCGCTGCCTCACGTGACGATTCCTGAGGCCACGCACATTGTCCCCATCATCGTCGGGGACACGGCGCGAGCCATCCGCCTCGCTGAGCGGCTGTGGGCTCAGGGCCACTGGGCTCCCCCGATCCGCCCTCCGACAGTCCCCGCTCGGACGGCTCGATTACGCCTGAGCCTCAGCGCGTGCCATACCACCGCGCAGCTCGAGGAGCTCACCGCGGTGTTGCAGGCCTCGCTCGCGTCATGAATCGTGGTCAAGTCTATCGGGTAACGCACAGCCGTGGCTCCCGGCGCGGCCCGCTCGCTCCGCCGCGGGCGACCGGGAGCCCGGCCGCACGGAACAGGCAGCGGTAGGACCCACCATATGAGGACGGGACCGTCCGGCGCATGCGGAGTCTTCGTGACGGGAACGGATACGGGAGTCGGCAAGACACTCGTCGCGGCGGCACTCGCGGCCTGGTGCCGGGCCCGCGGCGTCAACGCCGGCGTCATGAAGCCCGTGGCGACCGGCGGGCAACTCCTCGGCTGGCGGTTGGTGTCGGATGACGCGCGCGACCTCGCCCGGGCCAGCGGGGCCGGCGACCCCTGGCGGCTCGTCAACCCGGTGTGCTTCCGGGAGCCGATCGCGCCGTGGGCCGCCGCGCGGCGGGAGCGGCGGCCCATCCGGCTCGCGCCGATTCAGCGCGCGTTCCGGACTCTTCGGCGACGGCATGAGGTCGTGATCGTCGAAGGCATCGGCGGCTGGCTGGTCCCGCTGGCCGCACACCTGACGATGGCGGATGTGGCGCGGCGGCTACGGTTGCCGGTGATGGTGGTCGCGCGCCCGGGCCTGGGCACGCTGAATCACACGCTGCTCACCCTGCGGGAGCTGCGGCGGTCGGGGCTGCCGGTCATCGGGTTCGTCGTCAACGAAGCCGTGGCCGTCCCGCGCGACCGGCTCTCACGTGTCATCGCGCGGACGAACGCCGAGACGCTGCGGCGGGTGGCGGGGGTTCCATATCTTGGGTGGCTGCCGCATCACGCGCAGTGGCACCGCGGCCGGTGGACGCCCGCATCGCTGGCGTCATGGGTCGCGCGACATCTCGACCGACGATGTTTCGCAGCGTTGACACCTTGAGGACCCTATGTTAGAGTCATGCGAAGGGCCGATCGTCCAACCTCATGCGGAGGTGCCACGCGACATGATCGCTGTTCGCACGCGACAAGCCGGAAAGATGCTGGTGCCGCTCCTGGGCACCCTTGCCAGCCTCTCGATGGTCGTGGCGGGGGTCGCCGTCTGGCTGGAGATTCAGGAGCGCGATCGGCGTGAGGCGGTGGAGCGTGAGCTCGCGTTGGCCCAGGCGGAAAACGAGGATCTTGAGCGCCAGCTGACGGAGGTCGAAGAGGCCAAGGCGAAGCTGGACGCGGAGGCGCTACGCCTGCGGGCGGACCTCAAGCAGGTGCAGACCGACCTTGAGGAGGCTCAGGCGACGCAGGCGAAGCTGGCCGGCGAGGTCGAGAGCCGCGAGCAGGAGATCGGCCGGATCGCGAAGGATCTTGACCAGATGCGCCACGATCGCCAGGAATTCGAGCAGCAGGTGGGCGACTTGGAGCGCGAGCGCAACACCCTGCGGCAGCAGCTGGCCGATCTCGAGCAGGCGCACGGCGACCTCGAGTTGGCCATGGAGGAGCTGAAGGGGCGCCCCGTCGTGGAGCTCGAGAAGGTCGTCGTCACGAACACGGGCGGAGACGCCTCGAGCGGGGTCGCGGCCGCGCCGCGGGACGGCGAAGTGGTCGTGGTCAACCGGGAGTACAGCTTCATCGTCATGAACCTCGGGCGCAATCACGGCCTGTCCGTCGGCCAGGAGTTCCAGATCGTCCGGGGCAGCGAAGTGCTCGGCCGCGTGAAGGTCGAGAAGGTCTACGACGAGCTCTCGGCGGCCGAGATCCTGCCGGAGTCCCGTTTGGAGAAGATCCGCGAAGGCGATCTCGTCAAGGCGTTGTAGTCCCGCCGTGGACGCCCTTGTCCGCAAGGCCCCGCCGTTGCGGGGGGTGCTGAGTCTCCCCCCCGATAAAGCCATCTGCCAGCGCGCAGTACTCATCGCGGCCGCGGCGCGCGGTCTAACGACCATTCGGTCCTGGCCGGCGGCCGACGACTGCCAGCGGGCCGCTGCCCTCATCCAAGCGCTGGGGGTCTCGGTGCGGACGGACGGCGATGGCCTGGCCATCGAGGGTCGAGCGGGCGCATTGACCCCGCCGCAGGCACCGCTGTCCTGCGGGGAGTCGGGCACGACGCTGCGGCTGGCGGCGGGCCTGCTCGCCGGCTGCCCATTTCCCTCAGAGCTGACCGCCGAGGGGTCGCTGGCGCGTCGGCCGATGGCGCGCATCGCCCGGCCGCTGCGGGCGATGGGGGCTCAGTGCGAGGGGCGGACGGATCCGGCGCAGCCGGACGAGCTGTTTCCTCCGCTGCGTGTGCAGGGACATCGCCCGTTGCGGGGGCTCCGCCACGTGCTGCCGACGGCCAGCGCCCAGGTGAAATCCGCCATCCTGCTCGCCGGGCTGCACGCAGACGCCCGCACCACCGTCGTAGAGCCGGTGAGCACGCGGGATCATACCGAACGGCTGCTGAGGCACTTTGGCGTGCCGGTGGACGCGCAGGGCACCACCGTCTCGCTCGACCCTCGTTCCCTCCAGAGCCCCGGGACGCTGATCGTGCCGGGGGACCCGTCGAGCGCCATGTTCTTCGTCGTCGCCGCCGCGTGCGTGCCGGGGTCCCGGCTGACGCTGCGCGAGATCGGCTTGAACCCGACGCGCACCCTGCTGCTGCGACACCTGCGACGGATGGGTCTGGCGGTCACCGAACAGGTGACGAGCGACGCGTGGGAGCCGCGCGGGGACCTCACGATCAACGCCGGCCCGTTGCGAGGGATCACCCTGCGCGCCGAGGACACCCCCGGCATCATTGACGAGGTCCCCATCCTCATGGTCGCGGCGGCGTGCGCGCAGGGCGCGACCCGCCTGGAAGGTCTCGGCGAGCTGCGCGTGAAGGAGACGGATCGCGTGGCCTCGATGGTGGAGGGGCTCCGCCGCCTGGGGGTCTCGGTTCGCCTGGAGGCGGGCGAGACCGTGGAGATCGTCGGCGGACCACTGCGGGGGGCGGTGGTGGATGCGGCGGGCGATCATCGGACGGCGATGAGCCTGGCGGTGGCCGGGCTGGTTGCTGACGGGGAGACGAGGATCCGGGGAGGCGAGTGCGTCGGCAAGTCGTTCCCGGAATTCTTCGAGCGGCTGCAAGTCCTTGCGGGCGAGGCGGTGAAAACCGTTGACAAGGTTTCGGGCCTCGGCTAGCATGACCGCAACTCGCCATCCCGCATGCTGAAGCGATTCCTCAAACGGCTCACCGTCGTCACTCGCAGCTTGTCGCACGGCGTCCTCGGCCTCTTCTCGAGCGACCTCGCCATCGATCTGGGAACGGCCACGACGCTGGTGGTGGTGAAAGGGCGGGGGATCGTCCTGTGCGAGCCGTCCGTCGTGGCGATCCAGCGGGGCCAGTCCGACGTCCTCGCGGTGGGGGACGAGGCCAAGCAGATGATCGGCCGAACCCCCGGCAACATCGTCGCGATCCGACCGCTCAAGGACGGCGTCATC
>CAYJWO010000062.1:506-832 GCA_964373825.1 uncultured Planctomycetales bacterium | reverse complement strand
AGGTCACCGAGGCGATGCTGCGCTACTTCATCAAGAAGGCCCAGCCGCGGAAAATCAACAAGCCGCTGGTGGTCGTCGCGGTCCCCTCCGGCATCACTGAGGTGGAGCGGCGGGCGGTGCGCGACTCGGGGCTGCGCGCCGGGGCGCGCGAGGTCTACCTCGTCGAGGAGCCAAAGGCGGCCGCGATCGGCGTGGGGCTGCCGATCCATGAGCCGGGCGGCAACATGATCATCGATATCGGCGGGGGCACGACCGAGATGGCGGTGATCTCCCTCGACGGCATCGTGGTCTCGCGCTCCATCCGCGTGGCGGGTGATGAGATGGAC
>CAYJWO010000062.1:0-496 GCA_964373825.1 uncultured Planctomycetales bacterium | reverse complement strand
AGGAGATCAAGATCCGCACCGGCTCCGCCTACCCGCTCGATGAGGAGCTGACGATGGACGTACGCGGGCGGGACCTGGTCGCCGGGTTGCCCAAGACGGTCACCGTCACCTCCGAAGAGGTCCGCGAGGCGCTCTCCGGTCCGATCCGGGCGATCGTGGAGGCGTGCCGGCAGACACTGGAGCGCACCCCGCCGGAGCTCTCGGCGGACCTCATCGATCGCGGCATCGTCCTGGCGGGAGGCGGATCGCTGCTCCGGGGATTGGACAAGCTCTTGGCCGAAGAAACGGGGCTCCCGGTGCACCGCGCGGAGAACCCGGTGACCGCGGTGGTGCTCGGGGTCGGCAAAGGGCTCGACGACATCCGTTACCTCCGGACCCGCATCGCCGTCCCCATGCGTCCGGAGTGGTAGACCGCATCCAGTGGCCCAGTGACCGAAGTGGCCTAGCGGCCGAGTGGTCTGACGAGCACTAGGCCACTGGGCCACTTGGTCACTCG
>CAYJWO010000061.1:0-5924 GCA_964373825.1 uncultured Planctomycetales bacterium | reverse complement strand
TCGCTGGCTTCGCCAGGCGAAGCCGCGGGGGTCGTCGGACATCGGCGGCCATCGAGAAGGGATCGTCCGCCTCCGCCGGACTGACGCCCGCGAGTCGCTCGCGAACTCGCCAGGAGCCCGCTATGTTCCTGTCGTCATTGGTGAGGACAGCACCTGAGGAGAGGAACGATTGACATTGGGCGGGAAGCCGATATAATAAACGGCTATGTCGACGACGTTTGCGACGGCCAGCACGGCAACCCATGACTGCTTCCTGGTGGACGCCAAGGGGCAAATACTCGGCCGCCTCGCGAGCCGCTTAGCCCTCCTCCTGCGCGGCAAGCACAAGGCGACCTACACCCCCTTCATCGACACCGGGGACGTGGTGGTCGTCATCAACGCCGGCGAAATCGCCGTGACGGGCAACAAGCGGACGCAGAAGACCTACGATCGATACTCCGGCTATCCCAGCGGCCGGAAAACCCGGACGCTGGACGACGTGCTCAAGACTCATCCGGAACGGGTGCTCGAGACGGCGGTAAAGGGGATGCTGCCGCACGGGCCGATGGGCCGCCGGATGTTCGGCAAGCTCAAGGTGTATGCCGGGGCGTCGCATCCCCACGCGGCCCAGCAGCCGAAACCGGTGCCCCCGCACCTCATTAGCTCCACCCACCATCCCACCACCTGACGAGGGATTGCCGGAGGCAATCCGGCCCCTGTGGGGGCCAGCCTTCGGCTGATCGGCAGGTGGTGGGACGAGCGCAAGCCATGACGCCAGAAACGGACACCATTGATCGCGAGACCACGAGCTCCGGCCCTCTCTACGGGACCGGGCGCCGCAAGACGTCCGTGGCCCGCGTGCGCCTCGCCCCGGGGCAGGGCACCATCCACGTCAACCGAATCGCCTACGAGACCTACTTTCCCCGCGAGGCGCTGCGGCTCACGGTGCGCTCTCCGCTGCTGGCCACCCAGCTGATGGGCAAGTTCGACGTCGTCGCCGACGTGTCCGGCGGCGGCCTCATGGGCCAGGCCGGGGCCGTGCGATTGGGCATCGCGCGAGCGTTGCTGCAGCTCGACCCGGCCCACCGCCAGGTGCTGCGCAGCGGCGGGTTCCTCACGCGGGATCCTCGGATGAAGGAGCGAAAGAAATACGGTCGAAAGGGAGCGCGCAAGCGGTTCCAGTGGACCAAGCGCTAATCCGTTTGTTAAGATGACCACCACTCAACCTCATAGATGTCAACCATACGAGTCGCGATCGCCGGAGCGACTGGATATGCTGGCGAAGAGCTTATCCGGATCCTCCAATATCATCCTGCGGTTCAACTTACCTCGCTGGCGGCCTCAGCCAAGTGGGACCGCCCGGTTCCTGTCTCCGACGTCTTCCCGCGCCTAGCGAACACCTCGAAGCTCCTCGTCGAATCCCTCGATCCTGAGCGCCTCGCTCAGCACTGCGACGTCGCCTTGCTCGCCCTGCCGCACACCGTGTCGATGGATGTGGCCCCCGTCCTCCTGTCGGCGGGCCGCAAGGTCATTGACCTCGCCGGCGACTTCCGCCTGAAGGACCCGAACGCCTTCACGCGCTGGTATGGTACTACCCATCGTCACCCGGAGCTGCTCCCGGACGCGGTCTACGGGCTCTCGGAGCTTGCCCGCGAGGCGATCCAGCAAGCGCGCCTCGTGGCCAACCCCGGCTGCTACGCCACGTCGGTCATCCTGGCGGTGGCACCGCTGCTCCACGCCAAGCTGATTGATCCGGCCGAGATCGTCGTCGACGCCAAATCCGGCGTCACCGGGGCCGGCCGCAAGCCGGAGCCGCAGCTCATGTTCGCGGAGCTCGCCGAGAACCTCTGGCCGTACAAGGTGAACGGCCACCAGCACGTGCCGGAAATCGCGCAAGCACTGGCACCCTTCGGCGGCCCATCGAACCTCTGCTTCGTGCCGCACGTCGTACCGCTGACGCGCGGCATCCTCTCGACGATCTACCTGCGGCTGGCGAAGAACACCAGCCGGGAGGCGGTCGGCGCCGCCTTTCAGACCTTCTACCGCGAAGCGCCCTTCGTGCGGCTCAAGGCCGAGGGCCAGTGGCCGAGCGTCCGGGCGGTCACCGGCACGAACTTCTGCGACCTGGGCTTCGCGGTGGATGCGGACGCGCGGCGCCTGATCGTCGTGGCGGCGATCGACAATCTCGTCAAGGGAGCCGCCGGCCAGGCCGTCCAGAACCTCAATCTCATGTGCGGATTGCCCGAAACCACCGGGCTGCTGTGATGCGCTGGATCAGCGGTGGCGTGACGGCAGCACGGGGCTTCCGGGCGGCGGGGGTGAGTGCGGGGATCAAGCGCAGCCGCAAGCCGGATCTCGCGTTGGTCGTCGCGGATGAGCCGGCGGCGGCCGCGGCGGTCTTCACGCGCAACCGTGTGCAGGCCGCCCCAGTCCAGATCAGCCGGGCGCGCCTGCGCGGTGGCCGGGCCCGGGCGGTCCTGATCAACAGCGGCTGCGCGAACTGTCTGACTGGGCTTGCTGGCGAGCGGGACGTCCGGCGGATCAGCGAGGTGCTGGGGCGCGCCCTGGGGGTGCGGGCATCGGACATCCTCGTCGCCTCGACCGGCCTCATCGGCACTCGGTTGCCACTCGCACGGGAGCTCCGGGCGGTGCCAACACTGGCCCGGCACCTGGATCGCGCCAACCACGCGGCGGCAGCACAAGCGATCCTGACGACCGACCTGCGGCTGAAAGAGGCGGCCGTCGAGGCCGAGATCACGGGCCGGCGCTGCCGCGTGGGCGGCATGGCCAAAGGTGCTGGGATGATCGCCCCCTCGATGGCGACGATGCTGTGCGTCGTGACGACGGACGCCGCCGTCGCGTCCGGGTTGCTGCGCCGGCTGCTGCGCGAGGCGGCCGCGGAGACGTTCAATCGCATCAGCGTGGACGGCGACATGAGCACGAACGATACGGTCTTTGCCTTGGCCACCGGGCGCTCCGGTGTCGTGGTCCGCCCGGGGTCGCGCGAGATGGCGGCGGTGCGCTCGATGCTGGTGGCGGTGATGGGTCGGCTCGCGGAGTCGATCGTGCGCGACGGCGAGGGGGCCATGCGCATGATGCGCCTCAAGGTGAGTGGAGCCCGCACGCCGGTGGAGGCGCAGGCCTGCGCCCGGCAGGTCGCCGGGTCGCCGCTGGTCAAGACGATGCTGGCCGGCGGCGATCCCAACGTCGGGCGCATCGCCGCGGCCGTCGGGGCGTCGCCGGCGCGATTCAATCCGCGGCGGCTGCACATCGATATTGGCGGGCGGCGGCTGGTGCGCGGCGGTGTCGCCACATCGGTCCCCGCCGCGATCGCCCGCCGGCTGCTCAGCCGACGCACGGTCGAGGTTCGCATCGACCTGGGCGCCGGAACGGCCCGCGGCTGGATGCTGGCCTGCGATCTCACTGAGGAGTACGTGCGGATTAACGCCGGGTACGCGAGCTGACGATGCAGGAGTCGATCAAGAAAGCCGACATCCTGATCGAAGCGATCCCGTACATCCAGGCGTTCCGCGGCAAGGTGATCGTGGCCAAGTACGGCGGCAGCGCGCTCGACAACTTGCCGGTGATGCGCAGCATCCTCCAGGACCTCGTGTTCCTGAGCACGGTGGGCATCCGGGCTGTGCTCGTGCACGGCGGGGGGCAGGAGATCACCCGTGCTTTGGCGGCACTCGGCCGGCCGACGACGTTCATCGACGGGATGCGGGTGACGGATCGCCACGCGATCCGCGTCGTCGCCAAGGCGCTCACGGACGTCAACCGGCGGCTGGTGGAGGAGATCCGCCGCCTGAACGGCGAGGCCGAGGGGATGGTGCCGTCCCGCCGGGTGATCGCAGCCCTGCCTCATCCGCGCGCGGCACAGCTTGGGTTCGTGGGGGCCGTCAGCCTGGTCCACACGGGCCCGCTGCGGATGGCGTTTAAGCGGCACGCGATCCCGGTCGTCTGCCCGGTCGGCGCGGACGGGCGGCAGCTCTACAACATCAACGCGGACGATGTCGCCAGCCACGTGGCCGCGCACCTGCGGGCGGAGAAGCTCGTGCTCTTGACGAACGTGCGCGGCATTCTCCGGGACGCGCGGGACGAGACGTCGCTGCTCTCGCACCTCGCGGTGCGGGAGGCGAAGGCGCTGATCGGCCGGGGGGTCATCCAGAGCGGCATGATCCCGAAGGTCCGGGCGTGCATGGCAGCACTTCGCGCGGGCGTCAAGAAGACGCACATCATCGACGCGGCGTTTCCGCACGCGATGCTGCTGGAGATCTTCACGACGCAGGGGATCGGGACGGAGATCGTCCGCTGACGAACGATATCTGATATCGCACTAGAATGAGCGCGACAGACGAGGTCATAAAGAACTACGAGCGGTACGTCATGCCGACGTACGCGCGCAGCCCGCTGGTCATCACGAAGGGCAAGGGCAGCCGCGTGTGGGACGTCGAGGGGCGCGAGCACCTCGACCTGTTTCCCGGCTGGGGGGTGAGCGGCCTGGGGTACAACCACCCGTGGGTGATGAAGGCGCTGCGGGGGCAATCCACCCGGGTGGTCCACGTCTCGAACAACTACTACCAGCCGGTCCAGTGGCGGGCCGCGAAGCGGCTCGTGGACGCGTCGTTTGACGGCGTCGTGTTCTTCTGCAACAGCGGGGCGGAGGCGGTGGAGACGTCGATCAAGCTCGCGCGCCGCTGGGCTCACGGGCGGCACGAGATCATCGTCATGGAGCGATCGTTCCACGGCCGCACCATGGGGGCGGTCAGCGCGACGGGCCAAACCAAATACCAGCAGGGGTTCGAGCCGCTGCTGCCGGGGTTCGTCCGGGTGCCGTTCGACGACCTCGAGGCGGTCCGCCGCGCCACCACCCCGAAGACGTGCGGAGTACTCCTCGAGCCGATTCAAGGGGAGGGCGGTATCCGGATCGCTAGCCCGGCGTTCCTTCAGGGACTGCGGCGCTGGTGCGATGAGCGGCAGCTGCTCCTCATACTCGATGAGGTGCAAAGCGGCATGGGCCGCACCGGCAGCTGGTTTGCGTATCAGCCGGCCGACATCATTCCGGACGTGCTGCTGCTGGCCAAATCGCTCGGCGGGGGGTTTCCGATTGGTGCGGTGGTCGCCCGGCGGCCGCTGGCCGGCGTGTTGGAACCCGGAACGCACGCGACGACCTTCGGCGGCAACCCGGTGGGCTGCGCGTGCATCCTGGCGGTGTTCGAAGCGATCGAGAAGCAGGGGCTGCTGGCGCGGGCGACCGCGCTGGGCCGCCAGGTCGTCGACCGACTACACACACTGGCCGCGCGCGTCCCGATCATCCGGGAGGTGCGCGGGCGAGGCCTCATGATCGGCATCGAGCTGTCGGTCGAGGGAACACCCATCGTGGACGCCTGCCGGGCGAAGCGCCTCTTGATCAACTGCACGCAGGGCAACGTGCTGCGGCTGCTGCCGGCGATGACAATCACGAAGCCCCAGTTGGACCGCGGCCTCTCCCTCTTGGAAGAGGCGCTGGTGGCGTAAGATGCGGCCGCGGCATTTCCTCAGCCTGACGGATCTGACGCCGGCAGAGCTGCAGGCACTGCTGCGCGAGGCGGCGGCCGGCAAGCGCCGCCGACGGCACCCGCAAGCACTCGCGGGGCGCAGCGTGGCGCTCGTGTTCCAGAAGCCATCGATGCGCACGCGGGTGGCGTTCGAAGTCGCGGTGATGCAGCTCGGCGGCCTGCCGCTCTACTTGGGCCAGGAGCACGTGCAGCTTGGGCAACGCGAGCCGGTCAAGGACATGGCGCAAGCACTCTCCCGCTACGTCGATGCGATCGTCGTGCGGACGTTCGGGCAGGACATCGTCGAGGCGTTCGCCGCGTACTCGCGGGTCCCGGTCATCAACGGGTTGTCCGACCTGCTGCACCCATGCCAGGCGCTGGCCGACGCGCTAACACTGCAGGAGGCGT
>CAYJWO010000060.1:0-5954 GCA_964373825.1 uncultured Planctomycetales bacterium | reverse complement strand
GCCCGCACACGCTGCGCCACTCCTTTGCGACGCATCTGCTGGAGGGCGGGGCGGATCTGCGCACGGTGCAGGAGCTCCTGGGCCACGCGAACATCAGCACGACGCAGCGGTACACGCACGTCGATCGGGCGCGGCTGAAAGCGGTGCACGAGCGTTACCATCCGAGACCATAACGTGGCTGTGGGCTCAGGGCTCAGGGCTCAGGGGAGAGTGGTGGTGCCGGCGGCAGTCGCGCCGCTCCTCCAGCGCATTGGCGCACTCGCAGACGCCCAGCGAACCAGGGTGCATGCGGTGGGGGGGTGCGTGCGCGATTGGTGGCTGAGGATTCCGTCCATCGTGGATCTCGACGTCACCGTTGAGGGCGACGGACTGGCGTTCGCCGAGGCCCTCGCGCGCTCGCTGCGGGGACGGCTCGTGACGCATGCGCAGTTCGGCACCGCGACGGTGCTCCTGCGTGGCTTGCGGACCCGGTGGGTTGACGTGGCGACGTGCCGGCAGGAGACCTACGCCGCCCCCGGCGCCTACCCGCGGGTGCATCCGGGCACGCTGAAGGACGATCTGGCGCGGCGGGATTTTACGATGAACGCCATGGCCCTCCCGCTGTCCCTCGGGTCGTTCGACCGGCTGGTGGATCCGTTCTGCGGGGCGGACGATTTGGCCGCGAAACGGCTGCGTATCTTGCACGCGCGCAGCTTCATCGACGACCCCAGCCGCCTCCTGCGCGGACTGCGGTTCGCCCGGCGGTTCGGCCTGCGGTGGGAGGTGAAGACATGGCGCGCCGCACGCGCCGCCGTCGCCGACGGGCTGCTCGCGCGCCTCAACGCCGGCCGGTTCCATAAGGAGCTGGACCGGATGCTGCAAGAGCCCGACCCGCGCGGCTGCCTGCACGCGCTGGCACGGCTCTTGGCCGACGCCCCCGGAGGTCGATGATGACCGTCGGGGTACTGCGGATCGAGGTGCGCGTGCCGACGGCGCACTCGCTGAAGGAGAAGCGTGCGGTGCTCAACCGCCTCAAAGATCAGCTCCGGGGTCGGTTCAACGTCGCGGTGGCCGAAGTGGATGCGAACGACACCTGGCAGCGGGCGGCACTCGGCGTGGCGGCGGTCGGCCACGCCCTCCCGCCCGTCCAGGGGGCGCTCGAGCAGGTGGCCGCCTGGGTGCGGGACGACCACTTCGTCAACGTCATCCGTATCGATCAGGAGATCCTCTAGTCCCACCACCTGCTGGCGGTCGCCGCAGGCGACCGGCGCGGCGCGCGCCGCGCACCTCCGGTGCGTCCGGCAGGTGGTGGGATAGCGCCATGATGACCTCGCGGGTTCAGCGGATTGCCGAGCAGCTTCGCCAAGAGATCGCCACGATCGTCCAACAGGAGCTCAAGCATCCCGGCCTGGGCTTCGTGACGATCACCCGGGTGGAGCTCACCAACGATGCGCGCTACGCGACGGTGTCGTTCAGCTGTCTCGGGGATGAGCGCGCGCGAACACAGTGCCTGAAGGCCCTGGAGCATTCGACGCCGTTCATCCACAACCTCATCAAGCGCCGCTTCCGTCTGCGCATCATCCCGGAGCTGCGATTCCGCTACGATCCGTCCATCGCCGGCGCGATCGCCCTGGAGGAGACCCTGGATCGGATCGCCGATCCTGCTCATCGGCCGCCCAGCTCACCGAACGACCCCGACGCATGAGCGCGCAGCCCACGCCACCGGACGCTCCGCTGGAAGGCATGCTCCTGATTGGCAAGCCGGTCGGCATGACCTCGCACGACGTCGTACAGGTGGTGCGTCGCACGCTAGGGATCCGACGCATCGGCCATACCGGAACGCTCGATCCGATCGGCCAAGGGTTGCTGATCTTGCTCATCGGCCGCGCCACGGCCTACCAGCGGTCGTTTCAGCAGCACGACAAGGTGTATGAGGCGACGCTGAAACTCGGCGCGCAGACCGACACCGCGGACGCCACCGGGGCCACCACGCGGACCGCCCCCGTGCCTCCGTTCGAGCCGGCCCGCGCCGCCGAGGTGCTCGCGAGCCTGCGAGGGCCGTTGACCCAAACGCCTCCGGCGTACAGCGCCGTCAAGGTGCAGGGCAAGCCGGCCTACTGGTGGACGCGGCGCCACAAGCCGGTCACCCTAGCACCCCGGCAAGTCCACCTCTTCGACCTCGCCCTCGTCTCTTGCGGGCCCGATACTGTGACATGCCGCGTGCACTGCTCGGCCGGCACCTACGTGCGAACGCTCGCCGAGACGATCGCGGAACGCTTAGGAACCGTCGGCCACTTGGCGAGCCTCGTGCGGCTGCGCATCGGCCAGTGGCGGCTCGAGGACGCCAAGCCGTTCGCGTGGGTCGCCGAGGCGTCCGCCGAGGATCTGCGCCGGGAGCTGCGGCCCGTGCGTCTTACGCATGCGCGTGTTGAGCGGCCTTGATCGCGTCGTGCGTCGTCCGCCCCGACGCGCCGTGGTCACCATCGGCGTGTTCGACGGCGTGCACGTCGCCCACCAGCAGCTCATCCGACGCACCGTCGCTGCGGCGCGACGCGTCCATGGCACGAGCGTCGTCATCACCTTCAATCCTGATCCCCAGCACGTGCTCCATCCCGCCGGAGCCTTCCGCGCCCTCATGCCGCTGGCGGAGCGCCTTCGACATCTCGAAGCACTTGGGGTCGCGTGGATCTGGGTTATTCCGTTCACCAGGCGATTCGCCCGCCTGAGCGCCGCCACGTTTGTCACCCGGTTTCTCCTGCGCCGGCTGCGGCCGCTGCTGATCATCGCCGGATCGGACTTTGCATTCGGCCAGTCCCGTCGGGGCAGCATGGCGGTCCTGCGCGCCCTCGGAGCCTCACAGGGAGTGCGCGTTGACGCCGTCCCGCCGATCCGCCGTCTCGGCCGTCCGGTCTCCAGCTCGCGGATTCGCCGCCTCATCGAGGCGGGACGGCTGGAGGACGCGCGCGCGTTGCTCGGCCGACCGCCGGCGCTCTACGGCCGCGTGGTCCGCGGCGCGGGGCGGGGGCGTCGGCTCGGGATGCCGACGGCGAATCTGCGCCTGATCCCGCAAGTTACACCGCCGCGCGGCGTGTATGCGGTCTGGGTGGAGGACGGGCACCGTCGATGGCGCGGCGTCATGAACCTCGGGGTGCGCCCCACGTTTGGCCCGGGACCGCTGGTGTGCGAAGTGCATCTCATCGGCTTCTCGGGGTCATTATCGCAGCGGTCATTGATCGTACGGTTGGTGCGCCGCCTCCGATCGGAACGCCGCTTTGCCAGTGCGACCGCCCTGCAGCGGCAAGTGCGGCGCGATCGACGCCTCGCCCTCCGCGCGCTCGCCCGCTCGACGTAACACGATCCACCCTTCCAGGCAACCCACAGCCAAGCCACCACCGGTGGTAGTACGCAACTCCCTGTAACCGTATGCATTGTTATGCGTTTCTCATGAAAAAATACGTGGTTTTCAGCTTGACAATCTCAGCGGCCGGAGGGTATAGTTTGGTCGCTTTGTGGAGCAAAGTGGGAGAAAGTGGAAAACACTCAGCGGCACGTCACGTCAGCCCTGGTGTGCGCGAATGTTTTATGGCGAATACGAACACGCGCTCGATCGCAAAGGCCGCCTCATCATTCCCGCCAAGTGCCGTCAAGCTCTCAAGGAGATCGAGACCCAGAGCCTGTTCATGACCCGAGGACTGGACGGATGCCTCTTCGTCTTTCCCGAAAGCGAATGGCAAGCGCTGGAGCAGCGGTTTCGGCAGATTCCCTTCACGAAAAGCGAGGGGCGCAAGTTCAACCGGCTCTTCTTCTCGGGCGCGGCGCGCGTATCGCCGGACCGGCTGGGGCGCGTCCTCGTCCCGCGTTCGCTCAAGGAGTTCGCGGAGATTCGCACCGACGTGGTGATCGTCGGCGTGTCGAATCGGCTCGAGCTGTGGGCCAAGGAAAAGTGGCAGGCGTTTTACGATCAATCCCGCCAGAGTTTTGAAGAGGTGGCGGAACGGCTCGTGCTCGAGTAACGGTGGGGGCTGGCGCATGGAGGCCTCGGTGGCGGAGACGGCGGATGCGGGGGAGGCGCTCGTGACTCCGGATTCCGCGCCGTCCATGCATCAGCCCGTCATGGTCGACGAGGTGTGTCGGTGCCTCTCACCGCGGCCCGGGGCGGTCGTACTGGACGGGACGGCGGGGACCGGCGGGCACAGCCTGGCCCTCCTGCCGCGCCTGCTGCCCGGCGGGCGGTTGATCGCCGTCGATCGCGATGCGGACGCCCTGGCGATCGCTCGGCTGCGCCTCGTCGAATTTCAACCGGCGGTCGCGTATGTCCACGATGACTACCGGCACTTAAGCGCCATCCTCCAGCGGCTGGGCCTCGGCGGGCTTGACGGCCTGGTGCTGGACGTGGGGATGTCCAGCCTGCAGGTGGACTCGCCGGAGCGAGGGTTAAGTTTCCTGCGGCCCGGACCGCTCGACATGCGGATGGATCGCACGCAGCCGCTCACGGCGGCGGACGTGGTGCATCGCTCCTCCGCCGAGGAGCTGGCGATACTGCTCTCGACGCTCGGGGAAGAGCGGTACGCCCGGCGCATCGCGCAGGCGATTGTCGCCGCCCGAGCGGAGGCTCCGGTGACGACGACGACAGCGCTCGCTCGTCTCGTCGTCGGCGCGTATCCGCCCCGCGCGCGGCACAGTCGGCTGCACCCGGCGACCCGCACGTTCCAAGCGCTGCGGATCGCCGTCAACGACGAGTTGGGAGCGCTGGCCGCTGTCCTGGACTCGCTGGCCGCATCCTTGCGTCCTGGGGCGCGAGCGGTTGTGCTGACCTACCACTCGCTGGAGGATCGGCTGGTCAAGCGGGCGTTCCTTCATGGGGCGCGGGAAGGACACTGGAGCGTCTTGACGAAGAAGCCGTTGCGCCCGTCCCTTGAGGAAGTGCGCCGCAATCCCCGCGCGCGGTCCGCGAAGCTGCGCGCGGTGGAGCGCCTGGGGAGCGCGTGATGCCGTGGCGCCGATGGCTGTGGCTCCTTGCCGCCATGATGGGAGTCGGCCTGCTGCAGATCGGGCAGCGGGGGTCGCTGGTGACCCGCGGCTACCGACTCGGCGAAAAGTTCACAGCCCTCCACGAGCAGCGGACAGCGCTGGCGTGGCAACAGGTCCGAGTCGACGAGCTGCGCTCGCCCACGCGACTGGGGCAGGTCGCGCAGGCTCGGCAGATGGAGTTGACGGCCTGGTCTACGCTGGCGGAGGCACCCCAGGTGCAGGTCGCGGCGCGCCAGGAAGGCTCTGGACCATGAGGCCCCGCTCGATCCTTCGGCGCGCGCCTTCGCCGTTGTCCGAAGGCGCTAGCTCAGGATCGTCCCGAGCGAGCAGGGCGAGTCGAGGGACCACGAATGACCGCATCCTGCTCGCCTGGCTGGCGGGCGTCGGGGCGTTGGGGCTGTTGTGGCTCCGCTGCGTGTGGATCCAGGTGCTCCAGGCGGAGCGGTACAGTGCGGCGACCCAGCATACGATGACCACGACGCGACTGGCGCGCCGCGGCGCAATCCTGGATCGCGCCGGCCGGCCGCTGGCCGTGAGCGTCCCAGCTCCATCAATTTTCGCCAATCCCCGCATGGTGACGTCGAAAACCCAGCTGGCTGACCGGCTGGCCCCCGCGATCGGCGGTCGTCCATCCGAGGTGGCGCGGCGGCTCAATCGGGATCGCGCCTTCGTGTGGATCGCCCGCCAGGTCGAGCCGGACGTGCTCCCGTCGGTTCTGCCGCTGGCTTCCTGGGGGGTTGGCGTGCGGGAAGAGCAGACCCGTCGGTATCCTCAGGGCCGGCTCGCCAGCCATGTCGTCGGGATCGTGGACATCGATCAGCGGGGTCTCGAAGGGCTGGAGCTGTCGCGCAACGGGCTCCTCAAGGGCGCCGATGGGTGGCACGCGACGCGACGAGACGCCAAAGGCGATCGCTTGGTGGGGCCATGGACGACGACCGTGGACC
>CAYJWO010000059.1:0-5958 GCA_964373825.1 uncultured Planctomycetales bacterium | reverse complement strand
TTGACCTTCTGCAGGATGAACGCGGAGATCTGCTGCGGGGTGTACTCCTTGCCGTGGCTCTTGAAGAGGTGGTGCGATCCCATCTTGCGCTTCGCGGCGATCACCGTGCCGGCCGGATTGGTGGCCGCCTGGCGGCGCGCCGGCTCCCCGACGAGGAGCTGCCCGTCCTTCGTGAACGCCACGTAGGACGGAAACGCCTTGCCGCCGATGCTCGTGCCCTCGGCCGACGGCACGATCGCCGGCCGTCCCTGCTCCATGACGGCGCAGGCCGAGTTGGATGTCCCAAGATCAATCCCGATGACTTTCGCCATCACACGCCTCCCCTCGATGTGTCCGACGGGGCCAACGCCCTCAGTCGTTCTTGGCTGTCTCCATACAGTTTCGTCGCCCGGACCTGCGCGTACTGGGCTCGCGCCTGGGCGACGTCGCCGAGCCCTTCGTAACACTTCCCCAGATAGAACGGCACCCACGAGCTGCCGGGACGCTCCGCCGCGAACCGCGCGAGCAGGTCCCGCGCCTCGGCGAATCGCCCCTGCTCCAAGAGCAGCTGGCTGAAAAAGAGGCGGGCTCGCTCGTCATACGCCGTGCGCGGCTCGAGTGCGAGCAGCAGGCGGTAGCGCTCCTCGGCGCGGTCCAGCCGCCCGTAGAGATGGTAATGCCGGGCGGCGTACCACAGGCGGTCCGCCACCGAGGGCCAGCGGCCCTGCTGCCGGTCGAGGTAGCGGTCCTGATACCAGTGGACGAACGGCCGGCCGAACCACCGGACGTACGCGCCGGCCAGGGCGTCCAGCGGGTGCTTGTCCGACAGGAAGTCGTTCGACCGCTGGGGCGGCTGCGGCAGCGGAAAGGTGCGCCGCGCCGTCCCCATGATCTCGCCGTGGACCCCCTCGTTGCCGCGAGAGCGCTGCACCGCCGGGAGCGCCTCGACGAACTCCGGGGTCAGCTCCTCGAGCGTCGCCCACTCGCCCGTCGTCTTGGCGAACACGAGGCCGTAGTACGGGTCAATCGGCCGCCACGTGCCGTCGAGGAGCACCTCCGCGATCGCGTGGGGCGAATTGCCCCCGGCGTCCCGCAGAAAATCGTACCGGGCGTGCACCCCCTTGGCGGCGAGGAGCTGCCCGAACACCTTCGCCTGGTAGTCGCACCATCCGACCCCTTCGACGAGGTAATCGAAGGGCTTCCCTCCATAGGGGCGCGAGTCGTCAAAGAGCCACAGGTGTTCGCGGGTATAGTCCGCGGCGCGCAGTGCGACCGCGTCCGCCGGTCCCTGCGGCAGTATTTGCTGCGCGATCCATCGAAAGGACACTTCGTGGTACGCGTGACGCCGCAGCGATTCGGGAAGCGCGAGGGCCAGCACCGGGCTAAGCGCGAGGCCCAGGACGCCCAGGAGGACTCCCCCGCCCACCCACCGCCCCAAGTGCCTCATGACGCCGTTTCCTCGTCGCTGCCGGACCGGGCCACCTTCACCAGGGCGGAGCGCAGCACCGCCCCGTGCATCGCGTAGCCGACGCGCACGATCTCGCAGATGGCGCCATCGGCAGCGCCGTCCGCCGCCGGCACGTGATCCACCGCCTCGTGCCGGTGCGGATCGAACGGCTCGCCGACCGCGGCGATGCGCTCCACACCTTCCTGCTTCAAGACCGCCATGAGCTGGCCTTGGATCAGCCGCAACCCCTGAATGAGCGCTTCCGCCTGCGGGGACGTCCCCGCCGCCGCCAGCGCCTGATCCAAACTGTCCATCACCGGCAGCAGGTCCCGCACGACCGCTTCCGCCGCATAGCGCGCCCGCGTCTCCTGCTCCCGCTGCAGCCGTTTCTTTGTGTTCTCGAAATCGGCCGCGGCCCGCAGGTACCGGTCGTTCGCCTCCGCCAGCTCCTGGCGCAGCTTGGCTAGCTCATCGTCCTCGGCCGACGGTGCTGCCGGCCGCTCGGGAGCGGCCGCTTCGCCGTCCTTGCGGCGGCTCATTCGACCTCCCACATGGAGAGTGCCTCAGACACGCACGCGGCCATGCCGTCCACCAGCGACCACATCCGCGGGTAGTCCATGCGCTTCGGGCCCAGCACACCAATGCCCCCCACCACCTCGCCGCGCGCGGCCAGCGGGGCGGTCAGCGTGCTGCACATGCGCAGGTCGCCGAGCTGCACTTCTTCCCCGATGCGCACCTGCACCCCCTCCGGGGCGATGGCCTGGCGCAAGCTTTCCAGCAGCGCGGCCGGGCTTTCCATGCGCCGCAGGAGGGCTTGCGTCATCGCGGCGTCGCGATGGAACTCCGGCTGCGCGATGACGTAGCTCGTCCCTTCCAAGAACAGCCGCGCCGGCGGCTCGGTGGAGAGCGCGTGCTGCAAAATTTCGAACGAGCGCTTCACGAGATGGTAGAACGAGTCCGTCTCCGCCAGCATCCGCCGCTCCAGCGACCCGAGCAGCTCGCCGAACGGCAGCCCAACGAGCTCGGTGTTGATGAACCGGGCGAGGGCCGCCGTCTCGTCGCGGGTGAGCGGCTCGCTGATCTCGATCACGTGCGACGCGATCAGCTCCTCGTGGGTGACGAGGACGCACAGCAGCCGCTGCACCCCCAGCGGCACCAGCTCCACCTGCTTCACGGTGCTGCGCTTGACGGTCGGGGCCACAACGAACGCCGCTTGAGCCGCCCACTCCGCCAGCAGGTCGGCTGCGTGCGCCAGGAACGGCTCCACTTCCACATCCTCAGACGCCAGCCGCTGCTGAAGCTGCCGGGCCTGGTCCTGAGTCAGCGATCGACGACTCATGATGGACGTCACGTAGCGGCGGTAGCCCAGATCTGTCGGCACGCGGCCCGCCGAGGTGTGCGGCTGCTCCAGCAGCCCCTCCTCCTCAAGCTGGCCCATGACGTGGCGGATCGTCGCGGAGCTCAAGCTCATCCGCAGTCTCCGCGCAACCAACTCGGAACCCACTGGGGCCGCGGTGGATACGTAGGCCTCGACAATCGCTTCCAAGATGTTGTTTCTTCTTCTCTCTGAGTCAGTTGCAGATATCATGAGCTTCCTTATTAGCACTCTATATTAGTGAGTGCTAAGTAAATTTATCCTAACCGGAGTCGGCTGTCAAGCGAGATTCAATGGCGGCCAAGAGCGCTTCGATCCCTTGCCCGGTCTTGGCCGACACGACGACCGAAGGCTCTTAGGCGCGGTGGAGCACCTCAAGCTGATGGCCGTCGGAAGCGAGGTCGCACTTGTTCAGGACCGTCAGTGTTGGCCGCGCGTCCAAGCCGAGCTCCCGGCGCACCTCGTCCACCGCCGTCGCGTGCTCCATCGCCCTAGGCTGTGCTGCATCGAGCACGTGCAGCACCAGAGTGGCGTCGCGCGCCTCCTCTAGTGTGGCCTTGAACGCCTCGATGAGGTGGTGCGGCAAATGGTGCAGAAACCCCACCGTGTCGGTCACGATCACCGCCGTCCCGCCGGGCAGCCGGAGGCGACGGGCCAAGGGATCCAGCGTGGTGAAGAGCTGGTTGCGGGCGACCGCCTCGGCACCGGTCAGCCGGTTGAGCAGTGTGGTCTTGCCTGCGTTCGTGTAGCCGATCAGCGCGATCACGGGGATGGCCGCCTCGCGCCGCCGCAGCCGAATCGCCTCGCGTCGCCGCTCGAGCTGCTCCAAGTCGCGCCGCAGCCGCGTCATGCGTTCGCGGATGCGCCGGCGGTCCATCTCCAGCTTCTGCTCCCCGGGGCCCCGCGTGCCGATGCCGCCCCCCAGCCGCGAGAGCGCAATCCCTTTGCCCACCAGCCGCGGCAGCAGGTACGCGAGCTGGGCCAGCTCCACCTGCACCTGGCCCTCCTGCGACTGGGCGCGCTGCGCGAAGATGTCGAGGATCAGCTGCGTGCGGTCGAGCGTCTTCACGCCCAGGAGCTCTTCGAGGTTGCGCTGCTGCGCGGGCGAGAGCTCGCGGCTGATGACGACCGTGCGGGCGCGGCAGCGGGCCGCCTCCGCGGCGAGCTCCTCGATTTTGCCGGAGCCGAGGAACGTGCCGGCGACCGGCGTGTGGCGGCGGGCGATCGCCTCGCCGGCCACTTCGCAGCCGGCGGCGACAGCCAGCTCGCGCAGCTCGGCGGCTTCATCCTCCGGCGACCAGGGAGACGGCTCGCGGCGATGCGTGTCGAGGTGGACGGTGACGAGGAGGGTGCGTTCGAGTGGCACGAGGAGGGAGGGGGACCGGCCCGGTTAGGTGACGATCCCGTCGATCGCCGGGCCGACGTGCTGGGCGTCCGCGGGGTCACGGCGCCGGCCCCGGATCGCGTCGAGCATCCGCCGGACGGTCTCCCAGGGCGGCTCGTCCGCGGGGATGTAGATCCATTCGATGTCGGGGGTCTGCCGGAACCACATCATCTGCCGCCGCGCGTAGTGGCGCACGCGCTGTTGCCACGCCGTGATCGTCTCGGTCAGCGAGGCATCCCCGGCGAGGTATGCGCGCAGCTCCGTCAGTCCGTGCATCTGCCGGGCGGTGCGCGACAGCGGCCAGAACATGACGTGGCGGGCTTCGTTGATGACGTCCTCCTCGTAGATCATGTGCGCGACGCGCTGGTTGATGCGGGCGTAGAGCGTGTCGCGGTCGCGCAGCATCCCGATGATCCGCACGGAGCTGCCGCCCAGCTCCGGGCTGGTCCGCTGCCACCACGTCGAGAGCGGCTGGCCGGTCAGCTCGTACACCTCCAGCGCCCGAATGATCCGCCGCGCGTCGTGGGGATGGATGCGCACCGCGGCCACCGCGTCCACGTCTCGCAGCCGGTCGTAGAGGTTGCGCTGCCCTGACGTCTGCCACTCGCTCCAGAGCCGGTCGCGGATGCGGGAGTTGGCCGGGGGCGCGTCGCAGAGCCCTTCGGTGAGCGCCTTCAGATACAGCCCGGTGCCGCCCACGATGAGGGCTGGGCGTTCCTGGCTGGAGAGCTGCCGGAGGATCGGGCCGGCGAGCTCCCGGTACTGGCCGACGCTGAATGATTCGGTGGGTTCCAAACACTCAATCAGATGGTGGGGGACCTGGCGGCGCTGCACGCGGGTCGGGGCTTGCGAGAGCACCGTCATGTGGCGGTACACCTGCATCGCGTCGCAGGAGATGATCTCGGCGCCCAGCGCTTGGGCGAGCTCGATGCTGACGGCGGTCTTGCCGGTTCCGGTGGGGCCAACGAGGGCAATGATGGGCGTCATGTGGCGAGAACCTCCTCCGGCGTCCCGATGAGGGTGTGCGCCGCAGCCCGAGCGATCCGGGCCGTCACGAACCGCCCGCGCAGCGGCTCCGGGCTCTCCACGATCACCCCGTGGTTGCCCCGGGTCCGCCCAAACCATTGTCCCCCCAGCTTGCCAGGCTTTTCAACTAGAATCTCCGGCGACGACCCCACCAGCGACTCCAGCCGCTGCCGGGTGATCTGCTCCTGGAGGGCCAGCAGCCGCTGGTGGCGCGCTTCCTTGACCGCCTCGGGCACGTCGTCCTCCCGCGCGGCCGCATCGGTGCCAGGCCTCGGCGAATACTTGAAGAGGTACGCGGAGTCGTAGCGAACCTCCCGCAGCAGCCGCTCGGTCGCCTCGAACTCCTCGTCCGTCTCGCCCGGAAACCCCACGATGATGTCGGTGGTGAGGCTCACGTCCGATACTAGCCGGCGCAGCCGCTCGATCTTCTCCACATAGCTCTCCACGGTGTAGCCGCGGCGCATCGCGCGCAGGATGCGGTTCGAGCCGGACTGCACCGGCAGGTGCAGCCACTCGCACACCGATTCGCACTCCGCCATCGCCCGGAATAACCGCTCCGTCGCATCAAACGGATGACTCGTGGTAAACCGGATGCGCACTGACGACGATACGGCGGAGCGCCCCAGCGTCCAGCGAGCGAATTGCGAGCTCAGCGAGCCGGCAGCGAATGGTTCTTGAGCAGCGGCCACCTGTCCGATCGCGCCCCCACCGGGCGCGGAGTTGGTGGCCGCTTCGCTGCAAGGCGAG
>CAYJWO010000058.1:0-5975 GCA_964373825.1 uncultured Planctomycetales bacterium | reverse complement strand
CGGGGCCCACGCCATCGTGCCGTGGCAGTCGTCGCACGTGGTGCCGGTTCTGATGTGCGTCACGGGCTGGGCGGACGCCGGCACATGCCCGCCCCGCGTGTGGCATCCGGCGCATTGCGCTGGCGTGCCCTCAAAGATCCCGCGCGTATGGCAGCTCTCGCACGCGACCTGCTCATGGGCGCCTGTCAGCGGAAACCCCGTCGCCGCATGGTCGAATTCCGAGACAGCGTCCGAGACGGCGGCGTTCGGCTGCCGTCCCAGCGCCAGCGCGGTCAGGGTGGCGAGCCACACCATGGGCAGCCAGAAGCCCCTGCGCGCGCTGTGCTGCGCTGCCATCAGGGTTCCATGATGATCTGCTGGAACGACTCCACCGTGTGGCAGCGATCGCATTGGCGACCGAACTCCCCTTGATGCACGTCATCCTGCTCATGGCAACTGACGCACGTGCTCGGCAGCTGCATCCTCCCCGTGACGGCCGTCTGGTGACAGGTCTCGCACGCCAGCCCTCGGTGCGCGCCTTCCAGCTTGAACGCCGTCTGCGTGTCGTGATCAAACTCCCAGAGCCCCCACCCGTTGGGATTGTGACAGGCGGCGCACAGGGTCCCGAACTTCCCCTTGTGCGCATCATCCGGCTGATGGCAGGCGATGCACTCGGACTTGACTTCTTTGAACGTGGCAGCCAGGTGGCAGGCCCCGCACGGGGTCGTGGCATGCAGCCCGATCAGCGGAAACTGGGTCAGATCGTGGTCGAACGCGACCTGCTCTCCCCATCCCTGCTCCGCATGGCACTCCTCGCACTTCGTCCCGAGCTGTCCGTGATGCACATCGTCAGCCTGATGGCAACTCACGCAGCGGGTGTCCAGCTTGACTTCTCTCGTATCCCCCTGATGGCAGGCTGCGCACGTCACGTTCCGATGCTCACCCAGGAGCTTGAAGTCGGTGTCCTTGTCGTGGTCGAAGGCGATCTGCTTCCATCCCGCCGCCACATGGCACTCCTCACAGGTGGCCCCCTGCCGCCCCTTATGCACGTCGTCCCCCCGATGGCAATCGAGACACTTCGTCCCGAGGCTCTCCTGGAAGCGGAGCCCCGGGTGGCACGCCTTGCACGTCACCTCCGCATGCTGCCCCTCTAGGGCAAAGGTGGTATCCCGGTTATGGTCGAACGCCGTCTCCTTGACAGCGGCGTTCGGCTGCCGTCCCAGCGCCAGCGCGGTCACGGTGGCGAGCCACACGAGGGACAGCCAGAAGGCCCTGCGCGCGCTGCGATTCGCTCCCATGAGGGTTCCAGATTACTCTGTCCACCCCCCGGCGTGGTGGCACCGCTCGCACCGTTCGTCAGGCTTGCTGTCATGAACGTCGTTGACGAGATGGCACGCGATGCAGTCGAGCGGCGTGTTCGTGTAGGTCTCGTTCTGGTGGCAGGCGTAACAGGCGACACCCTGATGCTTCCCTTCGAGCGGAAACCGCGTGGTCGTGTGATCAAACCGTGCGTCCTTCCAGGCCGTGTCCTGATGGCACCGCGCGCAATCCGTGCCGAGCGCTCCCTTGTGCACATCCTCCTTGGCATGACAACTGAAGCAGTCGGTCGGCGCCTCCCGGTATTTCTTGCCCTCCACGTGACACGCCGCGCAGTGCACGCCCACGCGGGCGTGCGCGCCCGTCAGTGGAAAATCGGTGACCTCGTGGCGAAACGTTTCCGGATCCAGCCGCACGATGTCGGCGTCACGGCCTCGATGGTCCGTGTGGCACGCGTTGCACTGCATCTCCCTGACCGGACTGAACCGGCCATGAAACCCCTGGCCGCGTGTCACGTCCTGCCCCACCTCGGTGTGACAGTCATTGCACAACTGATCCTGCGTGTCCTTGCTGAAGGGGGAATGGCACTTCGAGCAGGCCTGCTCGATCTCCGCATGTCCCTGCACGACGGGACCGGGCATGACGAGACGTTCGATCGTCGGCTTCTCTGAGCGTCGGACACCACGCACCAGCGCGAACAGGGCCACCGCTCCAAGGAGCAACCAGAGCAGCACCCGAATTCCCTGGCCTCTCCCGCCACTTCGAGGACTGAGCCGAAAGCGCGCCAACTCTTTTCCTTGCAAGATGTTGTTGCGACGTGGCAACGTACGTTAGCACGTCGGTGCTGTCCCTGTCAAGCCGATGGCGAAGGCGGATCGTGCCCCGCTAATAGAGGTGAACCGCAATGACGTGGATCGTGACCGTGATCGCGATCATCACCACGAGCGGAATATGGAGGACGTGCCACAACGCAAACACGCGCTCGTAGAAGCTGAACTGGGCGACCCTGACCGTCTGGGCGAGAAAGCGGCTGATCTTCCGCTTGACATTGACACGCATCGTGTGCGCCTGCGAAGGGCTCCAGTCGTGCTGGACCGCATGCCGAAGCAGATGGACATGCGCGGCGCGCCGGGTCTTCCATCTCAGCCCGTTCGCGCGCCATCCGACAGCGACCACCCGTTTGAAACTGTCTGGGACCGTCGGGCACGCCGCCAGCACCTGATCGGAGAAGCCGAACAGCTCGTCTTTGAGTCTCGGGACCAAGGCGAACAGGGGCCCCACGTCTTCGCGCGCATGCTCCAACTCTCCGCGCAGCTCGATCAGCGTGGCGCGACGCCCATCCAGGCCGCGGTGAATCTTGCGGTACAGAAATCGTCCGAGCAGCCCGCTGGCGACGACCACGAACATGGCGAAGAGTGCCACATTGCTGTTGAGCGCCCCGAGACGGAAATTCGCATGGAAGAGGATCAGCACCGGGCCGAGGACCCCCAGGAGCATGTGCATCCGGAACCAGATCTTGATGTGCCCGGCGTGTTCGAGCTTGGGGAGCCGCTTCCGGACGGAATAGAGGAGCAGGATCACGATCAGGCAGGTCCCCAGAATGCCCAGGGCGTAGCCGAGGCCGGATTCCGGCGTGATGAGTTCCAGGTCCCGCAGGCGCCAGCCGGCGAAGAGCGCCACGCAGACGAGGAGCGTCAGCAACACGGTCATGCTATGCGTCACGCATCTCGGAAAGACTCAGACGACAGTCTACTACACTCGCCGAGTGATGCGTACTGCTTTTTCGCTGAGTTCTTCGCTGAGGAGGCGCACAGGATGACGAGGGCGGGGGGTTCACTCGATGGGGATCTGCGCGGGTCAATGCCCCCGGGCATGCCCGGGGACCTCAGAGCCGGTCGTTACAACAGTTCAGCGACCAATCGTCCCACGCTGCGATACTGTCCCAAGAGCTCCTTCATGCTCGGGCTGGCCTTTTCAAGCACCGCAAGCGGCAGATACGGGCTCGCATGGTGCTCCAGCAGGACCTTGACAACCGGGGCGTGGCCGCGTCGCACCGCAACGGACAGGGCGTGGTCTCCCGCGTGGTTGACCACACCCAAGTCTGCGCCCTGCTGCAGCAGGGCTTGCACGATGGCCTCAGCGCCTGCGTCGGCAGCCAAGATCAGAGGCGTATTGCCGGAGCGGCTTTGCACTCGAACGTCACTCCCCGCCTGGATGAGCCTGGAGACGACGCCTGCGTGGCCCCCTCGGGCCGCGAGGGAGAGGGCCGTGTGGCCTTCCTGATCCCGGAGCTCCAGGGCGGCGCCCTGCTGGAGGAGGAGCTCGATCAACTCCTCATGCCCGGCTTCCCCAGCCAGCATGAGCGCGGTTCTGCCCCGCTCGTCAGTCGCGTTGATCGGCGCTCCATGCTCAAGCAACATCGCAAGCAGGCTGCGGTTCCCACGAGCCGCGGCGGCAAAGAGCGCTGTCGGGACCTGTCCAGTCCACATCTGGGTCGAGAGGCCTGTCTCAAGCAAGGCCTTGGCGGTGTCCGCGTGCCCCTGCGCAATCGCGGCCGACACGGCTCGTTGGAACAGCGCGCGCGACCCCTCTCCAAGGCGATAGGCGCTGCGGAGCCGCCGCACGACCGCCTCGTGGCCGTTCTGGGCCGCCAGCACAAACGGTGAACGCTCCTCCGCGACGGCCTCCGGTGTTGCACCGGCCTCCAGCAGCATCTCCACAATGTCCAGGCGTCCCTGCCAGGCCGCGCGGCTCAAGGCGGTATGGCCATCGTCCGCCCTGACATCCACCTTGGCACCCTGCGCGAGCAAGAGCCTCACCACGTCAGCCTCACCACGCCATGCGGCGACAACAAGCGGCGGCCACGGCTCAAACACCGCCCCATCGCCGACATGTGAAGTCGCCTCCAGCTTGGCCACGACCCGCTCCAGCGCCGCCGCATCCCTTCCCTCGGCGGGCAGCGACACCTGCTTGGTGCTGAGCAACAGCTCGATCACGCGGTGATGTCCCTTGGCCAGCGCGAGCTGCAAGGCATCCCGCTGCTCGACGTTGACACTCCTGACGCTCGCGCCCCGCGCGATCAAGAGCTCCACCATGCCGACATCGTCACGTTGGACTGCGAGCATGAGCGGCGTTTCCCCGTGCCGGTTGGCGGCGTCACGATTCGCCCCGGCGTCCAGCAACGCCTCCACGAGGTCTCGATCGCCTTGCTCCGCAGCGATGAGGAGCGGGGTATCCCCATCCACATCCATGAGTGCTGTCTCGGCGCCCTTCGCGATGAGCAAGCGCGCGGCCGCCGGCTGGCGGCGCGCGACCGCCTCCATCAGCGGCGTTCGTCCGGCAGGATCACGCGCGTTCACGTCGGCCCCGCGCTCAAGGAGCTGCACCATGTCGTTGAGGCTCCCGCGCCCCGTTGCCGCCAGCAGCAGCTTCTCTGCGGAGCCGCCGGCGTCGCGCTGCAGGAGCAACCGGCCGCTCTCCCATTGCTGCACCTTTGCAAGCGCCTGTGGATATCCCTGCGCCGCCGCCTGGCGAAACCAGTTGAGCGCCTCCTGATAATCCGGGGCCGTTCCCCATCCGCTCTCGTACATCGTCCCGAGATGGTACTGGGCCTTCGCGTGTCCCTGTACCGCCGCCAGGTGAAACCACCGGACGGCCCTCACATGATCCCTGGGAATTCCGGTTCCCGTCTCATACAGCACGCCGAGCTGGTACTGGGCTTCCGCATGCCCGTCGGCCGCCAATGTGTAGTACGATTCGGCCGCGGCGGCATAATTCCTGACCCGCGCCGCGCGCCGGGCCGTCTCCAGGATCTCACGATCATCGGCCGCTGCCGCGTGCGCGATCACGGCCGATACCACCCACACCGTGACAGTCGCCTGCCATCTCATGGGTGAGCTGTCCTGTCGCCTCGCGCTACGGTGTTCCATATTTTGTCTCGACTTCGATGCCGACCGCCTTGAGAAACGGCGTCGGCAATTCACCGCCGGCGCAGACGATGACGGCGTCGTTCTCCACGACCACGTCCCATCCGTCCTGCTCCAGCGCCACCTCGGCATCCCGGATCTCCCGCACCTGCGACTTCAAGAGGACGCGCACGCGCCCGGCTTCCTGCGCCGCCTGGAACCTCGCTCGGCTGCCCCGCTTCGCCCGGATGAACGCCTCGCCCCGGTACGACAAGGTCACCGCTGTTCCAGGCGTATCGGCCAGCATGGCGGCCGCCTCAAGCGCGCTGTCGCCTCCTCCCACAACAAGCACGCGCTTTGAGCGATACTGCTCCCGATCCGCGAGCCGGTAGACGACCTTGGGCTTCTCCTCGCCTGGCACCTCCAGCTTCCTTGGGATGCCCCGCCGGCCGATCCCGAGCAGCACCGTCTGCGTCTTGTAGGTCCCCTTCTGGGTCGACACCGTCAAGTAGCCGTTGTCACGGGCGACGCGCTCCACGCGCTCGCCATACCGAATCCCCACCCGGGTGCGCCGCTCGATGTCCTGCCAGAGCCCCAGCAGATCCTCCTTGGTGATTTCGGTAAAGTTCATCCTGCCTACGAGCGGGAACGTGACGGGCGTCGTCGTCAGCACCTTGCCTCTCGGATGATGCGCAATGGCTCCTCCCAGCGCTTCCATCTCCAGGGTGAGATAATCCAGCCCCCGCTCCTTGGCAGCGAGCGACGCCGAAAACC
>CAYJWO010000057.1:0-6041 GCA_964373825.1 uncultured Planctomycetales bacterium | reverse complement strand
CGGAGGATCTCTTGGGCGGTCGTGCGCCGGTGGATCTCCGGGTTGGCCGGGTTGTGGAACTGCTGCGGCATGAACGCCTTGAGGGTCTGCGCCGCCAGCTCCTCCGCGCGGCGGACCGCGCCGATCATCCCGTCCGCCGCCGGTGTCAAGATCACCTCAGCGCCGTAGCGTTGGAGGATCTGGATGCGCTCCGCGCTCATGGTTTCAGGCATCGTCAGCACCACCCGGTAGCCCTTGGCGGTGCCGATCATGGCCAGGCCGATGCCGGTGTTCCCGCTGGTCGGTTCCACGATCGTCGTCCCCGGGGCGAGGAGCCCCCGGGCCTCCGCATCCTCGATCATCGAGAGGCAGATGCGGTCCTTCACGCTGCCGCCGGGATTGGCGGATTCGAGCTTGCCCAGCACCGTCGCCATGCCGTGGTCAACGACCCGGTTGAGCCGCACGATCGGGGTGTGGCCGATGAGTTCCCCGACGTTCGTGGCGATGCGCTGCCGTGCGAGTTGCGTCATGGATGATCCGGATTGGCGGGTCCTGCCGCTTCGCACCCCGCTCCGCGTCATCCGCCAAACCGATCCACGATGAGTCATCGGGTAGGTGGCTTCGTCAGGTGCAGGGTGCCCGGCTCGGGCTCCGCGACCGCCAGATGGCGCTGCGCGCTCCAGGTCAGGAGATCCCGCCGCACGTCGTCGGCATTGTACCGCACCGCCAGGGAGGTGCCCGCCGCCTGCCGGTTCAGCGCCTTGGCGACGAGGGCGAGCGCTTGGGCGCAGAGCATGTCGCGCACATCAAGGGAACGCATTATATCACTTGGAGTGCCTCCGGCGTCACCGCGCCGTCCTGGATGCGATAGCTGCGCACGTCGGGATGCTGGCGATCCTGCAACGACACCAGGACGTAGGACACCTCCGGGTACGCGGCCAGGCGGACGTCTACCGGCGACGGGGTCGCCGCCGACGCGGTGTGCGAGTGGTAGATCGCACGCATCTCCTGCGAGGCCTGGCGCATGCGTTTCATGACCTGTAGCTGCTCCGTCGGGCTCATGGCGTAGCTGATCGGGCTCGCCTCGACATTGGTCATCGGATAGACCTGCGTCACCGACCCGCCGTGGCCCGCGAGGATCCCGCAGGCTTCTTTCGGGTACTCGCGACGGCAGTGCGCCACCATGACGTCATGCGCCGCCTGCGTGAGTCGCAGCATCCGCTACGCGAGCCCCCACCGAACCCGGACTTCGTGCTCGAGCCGCTTGAAGACCAGGCCGTCCACCACCACCCCAATCACCGCAATGAGGAGCATGAGGGCCAGCAACTGATCCAACTGCTGGGTCTTCGCGACCTGGCTGAGCCGCTGGCCGAGCCCGCTGACTGAGGTGAGCAGCTCGCCCGCCATGAGCGCTCGCCAGCCGAACGCCCACGCCAAGCGCAGCCCGTTGACGATCTTCGGGATCGCCGCCGGGACCACCACGAACCAGAAGTACTTCACCCCTCGGGCCCCCAGGGTCTTGGCGGCGTTGCGAATGAGCGGCGGCACCTCGCGGATGCCGGTGTCCGTCTCCACCATCACGATGCCGACCGCCCCCAACAGGACGGTGAAAATCACGGCCCGCTCCGTCATGCCGAACCACAGGATGGCGAGCGGCACCCATGCCGCACCCGGAATGCCGTGGATGGCCACCGCGAAGCTGCCGAGGAGCTGATCCATGAGCGGCACGCGGCCCAGCAGAATGCCTCCACCGATCCCCAGGAGTATCACGAGCGCGTAGCCGATCGCCATGCGTCGTGCGCTGCCGGCGAGGGCCGCGCGAAACTCCGCATCCGCGAGGTCGCGGCGCAGCACCGGGAGCACCTCGCGCAGCAGCGACGGCCAACCAGGCGAGAGCCACGCCGCCAGCTCCCAGAGCGCCACGAACACGAGGAGCGCTTGCGGCGTCACAATCGAGTAGCCCGGGGGACAGATCGTTCGGAGGAGTCGTCGCATCGGCCGTCAAATGTGCATGCCCAGCGCTCGGTCCGGCGGGGTTTGGTGCTGCGCCTCGGGGAAGTGCACCTGCTCTCCCAGCTCCTCCCGCAACACCTGCTCGATCTCCTCGCCGAGGAGCCCGAGGATCTTGTGCTGGTGCGCAAGCAAGACGGGGTCTTCCGCGTGCCGTGGCCTCGGGACGGTCACGCGCTCCACCTCGCGCACCCGACCGGGGCGCGCGGACATGACGACCACGCGGTCCGCCAACCCCGTCGCCTCGCGCACGTTGTGCGTCACAAAGATGATCGTTGGCCGCGCGAGCTCCCAGATCTCGAGCAGCTCGTTCTGTAGCACCGCCCGGGTCTGGGCGTCCAGGGCTGCGAACGGCTCGTCCATCAGCAAGACGTCCGGCTGCAGCGCAAGCGCCCGCGCAATCGCCACCCGCTGCTTCATGCCCCCCGAGAGCTGATGCGGATAGGCGTGGATAAAGCGCGAGAGGTGGACGAGCTTGATGTACTCCATCGCCCGCGCGCGGCGCGTGGCTTTCGGAACCCCCGTCATGCGCAGGCCGAACTCGATGTTCCCGAGCACACTCAACCAGGGAAACAGGGCGGCCTCCTGGAAGACGACGGTCCGGCTCGGATCTGGATATTCGACCGGTCGGCCGTCGACGGTGACCGTGCCGGATGTTGGCCGCTCCAAACCCGCGATGAGGTGGATGATGGTGCTCTTGCCACAACCCGATGGCCCCAGGAGACACACGAACTCTCCCGGGGCGATTGTCACGCTGATATCCTGCAGCGCTTCGATCGTCCCGCCGTTGTGCGGAAAGGCCTTGGAGACGTGTCGGAGCTCAACCTGCGCCATGAGCTGGGGCCGCGGTCGCCCGGAGCGCCTCGATGAGGACGGCGGCGACTTCCGGCCGAGAGACTTCCTGTGGCGGGGGCGTACCGGCTTGCAGCAGCTCCCGCACCTTGGTCCCGCTGAGGCTCACGTGCTGCGCGACCCCGTGCGGGCAGGTCTTCGCCGTCACCATGTTCCCGCAGGCGCGGCAGAACGCCGCGTTCTCGAACCGCAGCGGGGTGATTCCGATCTCCTCCGGGGGAAAGTCGTCGAAGATGCGCTGCGCGTCGTAGGTCCCATAGTAGGTTCCAACACCAGCGTGGTCGCGCCCGACGATGAAGTGGGTGCAGCCGTAGTTCTTGCGGATGAGCGCGTGGAAGATCGCCTCGCGCGGGCCGGCGTAGCGCATCGACGCCGGGTTGACCGCCAGCACCACCCGATCCTTCGGGAAGTAGCGCTCGAGCAGCACTTCGTAGCTGCGCATCCGGACCTCCGCGGAGAGGTCGCCGGCTTTCGTCTCCCCGACGATGGGATGGAGCAGCAGCCCGTCGCAGATTTCCAAGGCGCACTTCTGCAGGTACTCGTGCGCGCGGTGGATCGGGTTGCGCGTTTGGAACGCGACGATGCGGCTCCAGCCGCGCTCGCGGAACAGCTGCCGTGTGTGCGCCGGGTCAAGCCGGTAGGGTTGGAAGGCCGTATGGGCCGGCCGGTTGATGACGCTGATGGACCCGCCGAGATACGCGTCGCCGATCGCCTGCAGGCGGGCGACCCCTGGGTGGGCTGCGTCGGTCGTCCCGAACACGTGGCGCGCCTCGGCGGTTTTGTCAGGGGTGTAGACGTCGCTCAGGTGCAGCACCGCCACGACCTGCCCATTGGCGCGAAGGGCGACGTCGCCCTTGAGTCCCTTGGCCTGCTCACGGGTCACCGCCAACGTCACCGGGATCGACCAGACCAACCCGCTCGCCAGCCGATACTCCTCGACGACGCGCCGGTAGTCCGGCTGCGCCATGAATCCGGTCAACGGACTGAACCCGCCGATCCCAATCATTTCAATATCTGAGAGCGCCCAGGCATCCACCTCCACGACCGGCAACCCCTTGGCCTTTGCCAAGAGCGCCTCGCGCTCGCTGCCGGTGACGATGCGATTGACCAGCGTTCCCCCGTGCGGCCGAATGACGCTCATGAACGACGGCTCCTTCGAGTGGTTAGAGAGTCCCCATACCAAAGTGCTTTACCATGCCATATATGAGCAATTTCGTCAATATATATTTCGAATATTTCCCATATATTATTATTGATTCAATCATATATATGCCTGGCAAAATGGGGCGGTCTCCCGCCCCTGGCCATTACGCAGCCGGCTGATCGAGCTGCTTCAGCCACGCCTTGATGGTTTTCTCAAACCCCAAGTCCGTTGGTTCGTAGTACGTCGGCGTGGCGGGCAGGTACGCCTGTGTGACATGGTGCTTCGGAAACTCGTGCGCGTACTTGTAGCCTTTCCCCCGACCCAGCCGCTTCGCGCCGCGGTAGCTCGCGTCTTTCAGATGGTCCGGCACCTCGAACGTGCGCCCGGCTTCCACGTCTTTCATCGCCCGCTCGATGCCGAGGTACGCCGCATTCGATTTAGGGGCGCACGCCACGTAGACCGCGGCTTGGGCGAGGGGGATGCGGCACTCTGGCAGCCCCACGAACTCGCTCGCGTGCATGGCTGCCGTCGCCAGCACCAGCGCCTGCGGGTCCGCGTTGCCCACGTCCTCCGCCGCGCAGATGACGATGCGTCGGGCGATGAACCGCGGGTCCTCTCCGCCGTAGAGCATCTTCGCCAGCCAGTAGAGGGTTGCGTGCGGATCGGAGCCGCGCATCGACTTGATGAAAGCCGAGATCGTATCGTAGTGGGCGTCGCCCTGCCGGTCGTAGACGACCGCTTTCTTCTGGACCGACTCCTCGACGACCGCCAGCGTCAGGTGCCGGGTTCCATCGGGCTCCGGCGGCGTGGTCAATGCCGCGACCTCCAACCCGTTGAGCGCGCGCCGAGCGTCGCCGTCGGACACCTCCGCCAGGTGGCGCAGCGCCTCGTCGTCCACCTGCAGCGCCATCGCCCCCAGCCCCCGCTCCCGATCGGCCACAGCGCGCCGCAGGAGGGTCACGATGTCGTCGCGCGACAGCGGCTTGAACTCGCAGACCAGCGATCGCGAGAGGAGTGCCGAGACGATCGCGAAGAAGGGATTGAACGTGGTCGCCCCGACGAGAATGGGGTTGCCCTGCTCGACGTCGGGCATGAGGACGTCCTGCTGGGCTTTGTTGAACCGGTGGATCTCATCGACGAGCAGCATCGTGCGCTGGCCGGAACTCCTGGCCCGCTGCCGGGCGCGGTCCAGGACGGCGCGCAACTCGGCAACACCGGCCGCGGTCGCGTTGAGCGATTCAAACTGGGCCTTCGTCGCGCGGGCGATGACGTGGGCGAGGGCGGTCTTGCCGGTGCCGGGCGGGCCGTAGAGGATGAGCGACGTGAGGCGGTCCGCCTCGATCGCGCGCCGCACGAGCTTGCCGGGCCCGACGAGATGTGGCTGGCCGACGAACTCCTCGAGTGTGCGCGGCCGCATGCGGGCGGCTAGCGGTTGCGGAGTCGCCGGCCGCGGTGTTTGGGGCGACTCAAACAGATCGGCGTCGAGAGGGCCTGCGTTGATCATCGACTTCGAAGGAGAGGATCGGGCGCAACGTGCGTAGCCACTGATCCACGTGACCCGACTGATCAAATTGGAACTCGAGTCCGGTGCGGTCCCCTTGCGCATCCATGAGATACGCGCGGTAGGGCAACATCTGGAGATCGCCATCGTTGTCACGAGCGATCCCCAGTTGCACTGTGAGCGGGTTCGGTCGAACAATCTCTCGCGGCTTGGTGGACCAGGAGCTCGTCTGCGTAATCCTGGTGGACGTGATGAGCCAGCGTTCTCGGTACAAGGCCCCCAGCATCCCCAGCACGATGAAGACGAGCAGGACACCCGTCAAGAGCCCATAGAACCGTCCGTCAAAACCTCGGGTCGGATGTGGCCCGAACGGGCCATACCACCAGCTGGCCGCGAGCGCGGTGGCGCAGACCAATGAGAAGCCAAGCGATTGCCATCCCTGGGTCATCTCAATGACAACCCCGTCGGAGGTTTGGGAGATGGTGTAGCGTCCGATGCGCTGGAGAATCACGAGGGAAGAAAAACGCCCCGCGGCTGCCGTGGGCGACCAGTCAT
>CAYJWO010000056.1:0-6054 GCA_964373825.1 uncultured Planctomycetales bacterium | reverse complement strand
GGCCCGCCTTCGGCGACCGGCAGCTCCGGGCGGGCGGCGGGGGCCTCCGCTCCGCCACCTGAGGACAGCACACCATCATCGGGCCTCCGCCGCGTCCCGCTGCGCTTTGAACGCCTCGAGCGTGTTCTTCATCACCATCATGACCGTCACCGGCCCGACGCCGCCGGGCACCGGGGCAATGAACGCCGCGCGGGCCCGTGCGACCTCGAACTCGACGTCTCCCACCACCCGACCATCCACCACGTTGATCCCGACGTCGATGACCACAGCATCCGGTCGGATCCACGCACCCGGAATGAGCCTCGGCTTGCCGACCGCGACGACCAGAATCTCGGCTCGCCGCACGTGCTCTTCGAGCCGCCCCATCCGGTCGGTCGCCACGTGGCACACGGTGGTCGTCGCCAGCCGATCGAGCAGCAGCATACTGACCGGCCGACCGACGATCTCGCTGTGCCCGACGACCACCGCTTCCTTGCCCTCCAGCGGGACGCGCGTCGCCTCGATGAGCTCCATGACCGCCAGCGCCGTGCAGGAGCCGATGCGCGCCTTCGCGAAGAACCGCCGGGCCGACTGCTGCGGGTGGATGCCCTCGATATCCTTGCGGGGATCGATGATCGTGGAGATGCGCTGCGCGTCGATCTGGGCGGGCATGGGCTGGTGGACGAAGATGCCGTGGACCGTTGGGTCCGCGTTCCACCGCTGGATGATCGCTTCCACGTCGGCCGGCGTGCTGCTCGTCGGGCAGGACCGCTCGATCAGCGCGATCCCCAGATCCCGCGCCTGCTGGACTTGAGCCGCCTGGTACGTCCGTGAGGTCGGGGTGTCGAACGAGAGGATGGCGAGGCGCGGCGTCGCCTGCAACGCACGCAGCTCATCGCGCAACTGCCGCTTGAGGCGCTCGGCGATGGCGCGCCCGTCGAGCACCACCCCCCCGGTCATCGGAGGCGCCGTGCGACGCGCCGGGTTGTGGCGGAGTGTCCCAGCCATGCGAGGTTTGTCCGAACGAGCGTCTTCGCCCCGCCGGCGGCCGCCGAGGCCAGCAAGCGGGCGACGCGAAGATCCGATTGCAGGCGCGTGGGGACCCCTCGCTGCGCCGTCCGGCAGACGGCGTCGATGCGGCGCGCGAACATCAGCACCTGCAGCGGCGCGGTGATCGCCGCCTGCAACGCGCGGGTAAACGCCTGGCGGTTGTGCCGCCGCATCGTCTGGATCACGCGAGCGAAGGCCCGTGCGTCCTGGACCGCCAGGCGCACGCAGCGCTCGCGCACTCGACGCATGCGCCGGCGCGCCCCCGCATGCGGGAGGAGTTTCTCCGCGAGGGCGGCCGCGAGGGCGGCCGCGAGGGCGACCACGCTGCCGCCTCCGAACCACGAGCCGCGGCGGGCGATCTCATCGACGATGGACGGAATGGGGTCACGCACGAGGGTCTCGCATCGGATTATATGTGAAATTTTTCACACCTTCAACGATCATCCGCGGTGAAGGCCCCGGGGATGAGCTCAACCGTAGGCTGACCGTCCGTCCAGATGACGGCCACGACGTCAAACCGGACCTCCGAGACCTCTCCCCGGAATCGCTGGAGGTAGGCCTGAGCGGCCCGGATGAGGTGGCGGCGCTTCGTCCGGTCGATGGAGCCGGCCGGATGGCCGAACCGCGCGGCCCCGCTGGAGCGCACTTCGACGAAGCACAGCGTGGCACCCTGCCGCGCGATAAGATCCAGCTCGCCCAGCCGAGTGCGGACGTTCGTGTCGAGGATCTCGTAGCCGCGATCCTCCAGGACCCGCCGCGCGAGGCGCTCAGCGGACCGTCCCCGCTGCTGACGCCAGCGGCTCAACCACGAAAGCTTCGGCGACGGGGCGAAACGTGCGGCGATGTAAGATCGACGGGCCGTGCTGGGCGAGCCGAGCGGCATGGAAGGCGGTGCCGTACCCCTTATGGGTGGCGAAGGCGTACTGTGGATAGAGCCGGTGGTAGAACCCCATCAGGTGATCGCGAATCACCTTCGCCACGATCGACGCACAGCTGATGGCGTAGTAGCATTGATCTCCGCGAACCACGGCGTCGCACGGAACGGCCAAGCGGGGTGCTACCGGCCCGTCCACCAGCACCCGATCCGGCGGGTCAGGCAACGCGGCCACCGCGTCCTGCATGGCGCGCAGCGTCGCCTCGAGGATGTTCAGACGGTCAATTTCCTCGGCGCTCAGGATGCCGACGCCGACGGTCGCCGACGCCACGATGGATTGGTAGGCGTGCTCGCGTTCCACCGGCGTCAGGCGCTTGGAATCGTCCACTCGAACCGCCAGCCGGCCGGGGCCGGGAATGACAGCGGCAGCGACCACGGGTCCAGCCCATGGGCCCCGGCCCGCCTCGTCCACACCAGCCACTCGCGCGTCACTCGGCGCGAGTGGCTGGGCGGGTGGCCGTCGTCGCGGTGGCTGGAGACGCGGCAGACGACGGCTCCTCCTTGGCGGCGATTCGGGTCTTGCCGACCGCGCGCCGCAGGTAGTAGAGCCGGGCCCGACGCACCTGGCCGCGCCGCAGCACCTCGATACGAGCGACGGCCCGCGCGTCGGACGGAAACACCCGCTCCACCCCTTCGCCAAAGGTCACCCGACGCACCGTGAAGGTCTGGGCGCGTCCGGATCCGCGCAGACGGATCACCGTGCCTTCGAACGGCGACAGGCGCTCCTTGCCCTGCTCCATGATCTTGACCCACACGCGTACCTCATCGCCGACGGCGAACGCCGCGGTCTTCGGCGTCTCGGCGGTGGGGTCCACCCGCTTCATCCACGACATCGCTCACCTTGTTTCCTTCGCCTCGTGGCGAGATCCGGCCGCCAGGCTTTTGTGTCCCGCCGGGCCTGCTGACGGCGCCATCGGGCGATGCGATCGTGGTCGCCCTCCAAGAGCACCGGCGGCACCGCCAGGCCGCGGAACACCGGCGGCCGGGTGTACTGCGGGTACTCGAGCCAGCCGTCGGTAAACGACTCCTCCGCCGTCGCCTCGGCGTGGCCGATCACGCCGGGCAGATACCGCGCGACGCAGTCGATCAGGACCATCGCCGGCAGCTCGCGGCCGGTGAGGACGTAGTCCCGGATCGACACGCTGCGATCCGCGAGGCCCATCTGGACCCGCTCGTCGACCCCCTCGTAGTGCCCGCAGAGCAGGATCAGGTGCTCGAGCCTGGCCAGCCGATGCGCCACGGCGGGCTGAAGTCGCTCGCCCCTGGGGCTCAGCAGGATAGTCTGGCATCGCCGCGAGCGGCTCGCCACATGGCCGCAGCGTTCGCGGAGCGCCTCGACCGCCTCGAACAGCGGCTCAGGCTTCATGACCATCCCCGGCCCGCCGCCGTACGGGCGATCATCGACCGTCCGGCGCTTATCATGCGTGTGCGCGCGCAGGTCGTGCACCCCAACTCGAAGGTGTCCCGCCGCCTGGGCGCGCTTCAAGATGGAACTGCCCAGCACCGGTCCGAACATCTCAGGAAAAATCGTCACGACGTCGACCTGCATCACCAACAGCAGCCCAGGACGCTGCACCCTGAGCTATGTCTTCGCTTGGGATTCTGGGTGGCGTTTGACGAGCTGGGCCACCGTCTCCGACAGCTGGGCGCCTTGGGACACCCAGAACCTTACGCGCGATGCATCGACGGAAAACTTCGGCGGCTCGCACGACGGATCGTAGCACCCGAGGTTTTCGAGCACCCGCCCGCCCTGCTTGCGCGCCCGCTGGATCACGACGATGCGGTGGTGCGGCGTCTTCTTCGTCCCGCGCCGCTGCATACGGATGACGACCATGCCTACGACTCCTTGTGTGGCTTCATGCGCACCCGCTGGATCGATGCGCCCACGCTCGCGAGTTGACGCTCCAGCGCGACGTAGCCCCGCTCCAAATGCTCGATCCCCGTCAACTCCGTCGTGCTCTCGGCGGCCAAGCCGGCGAGGATGAGTGCCGCCGACGCGCGCAGATCCGGGGCCACGACGGGGGCTCCGCTTAGCCGCGACACGCCCTTGATGACAGCACTGGCTCCTTCCCGGGTGATCTGCGCTCCCATGCGGTTCAGCTCCGCGATGTGCATGAACCGCTCCGGGTACACCGTTTCGGTCAGCAGACTCGTGCCGTCGGCGAGGGTCGCGACCGCCATCATGGGGGCTTGCAGATCCGTCGGGAACCCGGGAAACGGCAGCGTCGTCACGTCCACCGCCCGCAGCCGATCTGAAGCCGTCACCTGCAGCGCCCCGTTGAGCTGCTCAATCCCGACGCCGGCCTCCGTCAACTTGTCGATGACCGCCCCCAGATGGTCGGCCCGCGCGCCCTCGATCCGCAGCGCCCCGCGGGTCATCGCAGCCGCCATCATCAGCGTACCCGTTTCGATGCGGTCCGAGATGATCCGGTGGCGAGCACCCCGCAGCCGCGGCACTCCCTCGACCCGGATGATGGGGCTGCCGTGACCGTCAATCCTCGCCCCCATCCCGATGAGGCACGTCGCGAGATCCACGACCTCCGGCTCGCAGGCGGCGTGCTCCACGATCGTCGTGCCATCGGCCAAGACCGCCGCCATGAGCACATTCGCCGTGGCGAGCACCGAGGAGCCGAACGCCCCCGCGAGATGGATCTTCGCACCCCGCAGCTGGGGTGCGGTGCCGATGATGTCCCCGTGCTCGATGGCGAACGCGGCCCCGAGCGCCTGCAAGCCCTTGAGGTGCAAATCCACGGGCCGCGGGCCGATGACGCACCCGCCCGGCATCGCGACACGCGCCTGCCCGCGCTTGGCTAGCAGCGGCCCCAAGACGCAGATCGAGGCCCGCATGCGGCTGACGAGCTCGTAGGGCGCGTGCGTCGCGAGCGACCGCCCCGGGGTCACGGTCAGCACGTCCCCGCGGGCGACGACGTCTGCGCCGAGCCGCCGCAGGATCTCGCACAGGAGGCGGACGTCGCGGACGTCCGGCACCCCCTCGATGACCGATGGCTCCTCGCTGAGGAGGCACGCCGCCAAAATCGGCAGCGCGGCATTCTTGGCCCCATGCACCCGGACCGTGCCGCGCAGCGGCCCGTTCCCGACAATCTCCAACGCGTCCATTTACGACGTGCGCACGATGAGGACTCCGCGAGGCCGGCCGGTCAGATCGCGCACGATCGTAACGGCATCCACCCACCGCTGCGCGCGCGCGTCCGCGGCGAGGACCGCCGCCTGCTCCTCCCCGCACTCGAGTGCCAGGAGGCCGCCGGCGTCCAATCGATCCGGCGCTTCGGCGAAGATCGCTCGCAGGGCGTCCAGGCCGTCCGTTCCGCCGTCGAGACTCAGGCGCGGCTCCTGCCGAACATCCAACGGGAGCCGATCCACCTGCCGGCTGGGGATGTACGGGGGATTCGCGACGATCCCGTCAAACTGAGCACCGATCGGGCGGTTCCAGTCACCCTGCACCATCCAGACGCGGTGGGCCAGGCCGTGCCGATCGGCGTTGGCGTGGGCGACCTGCACCGCGTCCCATGATAGCTCAACCCCGACGACCGTACAAGCCGGAAGATGGCGCGCCAACGCGAGCGCGATGCAGCCGCTGCCGGTCCCTAAGTCCAACAGGCGCAGCGGCCGCGCGCGCCGCGCGTGCAACGCGCGCAGCCGGGGCAGGACGGCGTGCACCAGGCTCTCCGTCTCCGGCCTGGGAATGAACACGCCGGGTCGTACGAGCAGCTCAAGACCTCCGAACGCCGCGTCGCCAAGGAGGTACTGGAGCGGCGTCCCCTGGGCTCGCGCCTCGACCTGCTGGACAAACCGCTGCGCGACCTCGGCGGGCACCGGGACTTCGTGCAGGTAGAGCTCGAGGGACCGCTGCGCGAGGAGGCGTCCGAGGAGCCACACGACCTCCTGCCGAGCGTGGGGCAGCCCCGCCTCGGTCAGGCGCTGCGCGCCGCCGCGCAGTACCTCGCGGACAGATGGTGCCGCCGGGGGCGTGGCTCTGCCCGGTCGTGTCCTCACCTGGCGGGTGATGCCGCACCGGGGCTCCCGGCGGCCCGCTCGCTCCGACGCGGGCGTCCGGGCGCCCGGCGACGGCG
>CAYJWO010000055.1:0-6070 GCA_964373825.1 uncultured Planctomycetales bacterium | reverse complement strand
GAAGATCATGCGGCCCGCCGCCGTCTGCAGGACGCTCGTCACCGTGCCGTGCACCGCATGGCCGATGAGGTGGCGGCCCTGCTCCACGACGACCATCGTGCCGTCATCGAGGTAGCCGACCGACTGGTGGCGCTCCTTCCCTTCCTTGATCGGCTTGATCTCCAGCGACTCGCCGGGCAGGACCACGGGCCGGAGGGCTTGGGTGAGCTCGTTGATGTTCAGCACCCGCACGCTCTGGAATTCGGCGATCTTGTTGAGGTTGAAGTCCTGCGTGATGATGCGGGCGTTGAGCATCTGCGCGAGCTTGACCAGCTTCGCGTCCGTCTCCGCGATCGCCGGCAGGCTCTCCTCGTGGATGCGCACATCCACCCCGGACAGGTGGCGCAGCTGGTTGAGCACCTCGAGGCCCCGCCGGCCGCGGGTGCGCTTAAGCGAGTCCGTGCTGTCCGCCACCGCCTGCAGCTCCTTGAGGACGAAGCGCGGGATGACCAGCCGCCCCTCGAGGAACTTCGCCTTGCACAGGTCCATGAGGCGCCCGTCGATGATGGCGCTCGTGTCAATCAGCCACAACTCCTCGGTGCGATCCTGGCGGGCGAGCCGGACGTACGGGATGACCAGGTTGAACTCGTCGCGTCCGCGCAGGGCGACCGCCATGCCGAGATAGCAGAACGCCCAGGTGAGTGCTACCCGGATGATGGCGGTCGTGCCGACGTCGAGCGGCAGCAGGTCCACCGCGTCCGACACGAGCTTGGCCATGATGAGGCCAAAGAGCAGTCCGAAGACCGCGGCGGACGAGCCGCGCACCGAGACGCGGCCGATGCGGTGGAGGAGCGCCTCGAGGCCGACGAGCACCGCCCCCGACGCCGCCCCGATCCCGAAGCGCCACCACATCGGCCAGGTCGTGCCGTAGCCGATGATCTGCGACCCCAGCAGGGCGCTCAACAAGACAAAGCCAACTCGAACAACACGCAAATCCATTCCGTCTCCAACATGAGTCTATTGCGGATTACAGATGAGCGATTGCGGATTGACGTGCTGTTCAATCCGCAATTCGAAATCCGCAATCGGAAATCGTGCTCATCCCAGCGCCTTGCCGACCGCGTCGCGTAAGTGCCGCACCGTCACGACCTCCAACCCATCCACCGCGTCGAACCCGCGCTGCGGGGCCACCCAGCAGCGGGTGAACCCCACGCGCTTGGCCTCATGGAGCCGCTGGCGCAGGTTGGCCACCGGACGGATCTCGCCGGTCAACCCCACCTCGCCGATCGCCACGTCGCCACGAACCGCCACCCGCTCCTTGACACTCGACGCGACCGCCAGCGCGATCCCCAAATCCGCCCCCGGCTCGACGACACGGGCTCCCCCGAGCGACGAAACGAACACGTCCTCCTGGGAAAGCTGGCGCAGCCCCACGCGGCGCTCCAGCACCGCCAGCAGCATCGAGAGGCGGTTGAAGTCCACCCCGGTCGTGCGGCGGCGCGGCAGCCCCAGCCCGCAGGGGCTGGTGAGTGCCTGGACCTCCACCAGCAGCGGACGGCTGCCCTCGAGGCTGACCGTCACCATCGTCCCGGCCACCGACTCGGGCCGGTCGCTTAAGAACAGCTCCGAAGGGTTCGCGACTTCCATCAGCCCCTCGGCGGTCATGTGGAAGACGCCCAGCTCGTGCGTGGCGCCGAAGCGGTTCTTGGTGGAGCGCAGCAGCCTAAAGCCGCTCGTCGGCTCACCCTCGAAGGAAAGCACCGTATCGACAAGGTGCTCCAGGGTTTTCGGCCCGGCGAGCGAGCCTTCCTTCGTCACATGGCCGACGAGGAGCAACGCACAGCGTTGCGCCTTGACGAGCCGTACCAACTCGTGCGCGCAGGCGCGCACCTGCCCGATCGAGCCGGGGGCGGAGCTCATGGCGTCCGTCTCGACCACCTGGATGGAGTCCACGACGGCGACCTGCGGGGCGGCCTGCCGGATCGCCTCGACGATCACCTCCAGACGGGTGTGCGCGAGCAGGTGGATCGCGGAGGAGCTAAGACCGAGCCGGGTCGCGCGCAGCTTGGTCTGCCGCAGCGACTCCTCGCCACTGACGTACAGGACCGAGCCTCCGACGGCGGCCAACGCGCCCGCCACGCTCAGGAGCAGCGTGGACTTGCCGATTCCCGGCTCGCCGCCCAGCAGCGTCACCGACCCGGGAACCAGCCCGCCGCCCAGGACCCGGTCAAACTCCTTGAACCCGGTGGCCAGGCGCGGTGCGTCCTCGAGCGACACGTCGGCCAGTGGGGTCGGAGTGACGAGCTCGGCGGGTGCGAGAGCGCTCGCGGAAGGCTCGATGAGCTCTTCCACCAGCGTGTTCCACTGGCCGCAACCGCCGCAGCGGCCGGCCCACTTGGCGGACTGGAACCCGCACTGCTGGCAGATGAAGAGGGTCTTCACTTTCGCCATTGCGGGACGCGAGAGGGTGTTGGGTTATTGCGACTTCGACCGCTTCGGACGAACGAGCAGCTTCCAGGGGTTGGCGCGCAGGTCGTCCACGAACGCCGCCACCTGGTTGTATAACCTTTCGTCGTAGAGGAACTTGCCCAGGTTGCCCTGGCCGGCCTCAGCGCTGAGCATCGCGACGTTGAGCCGCTCGCCGAGCGCTCGCCAATGGCGCATCGCCTCGCGCGCCTCCTGGATGGCCTCCCTCAGGTACAGCCGGGCCTCCGGGTCGCCGACGAACGAGTTGAGGCCCTCGAGCGTCTGCTTGAACTCGTTGAGCACCGCGTTGGACTGCTCCATGATCCGTTCGGTGGAGATCGGTGGCTTACCGAGGAGAAGCCCATTGGCCTCCACGATGGTGCCGGTCCCTGGTCCGGGGGCGATCTCCAAGTATTTTTCGCCGAGCAGCCCGAACGTGCTGATCGCGGCCGCATCGTCCGAGCGGATGACGACGTCGGATGGCAGCCGGGCCAGGAGCTCCACCTGCGGCCGGCCGGCCTGGGCCTCGTAGACGAGGCGCACCGCCTGGACCTTGCCGACCTCCACCCCCGCGTACTGCACCGGAGAGCCGGTGGCGATCCCGTTGGCCGTCTCAAAGCGGACGCGCACGACGTAGCCGGGCCGCAGGGCGGTGGACAGGTCGCCGATGATGAAGACGAAGACGACGAGCAGCGTGAGGCCGGTGACGACGAACGTGCCGACCTGCAACTCCAACCGTCGCTGTGGGATCATCCCACCACCTGTGTGGTTATGGGGACTCCTCGTACGGCCGCCGGTGGGGAGGCCGCCCGCTCCAGCGGGACAGCACCCCACGCGCCGGGATGCCCTCTCGAATCGGCCCCGACGCGACCCCCTGGATGAACTGCTGGACGATGGGGTTGGCCGACGCGCGGATGGCGTCCGGGGCGCCGACCTCCACGACCCGGCCATTGTAGAGCATGGCAATCCGGTCCGCCACCTTGTACGCGCTGCGCATGTCGTGGGTGACGACGACCGACGTCACCTTCAGGCGATCGCGCAGCTCCACGATGAGGTCGTTGATGACGTCCGCCATGATCGGGTCGATCCCGGTCGTCGGCTCGTCGTACAGGACGATCTGCGGGTTCATGGCGAGCGCTCGGGCCAGCCCCACGCGCTTGCGCATCCCCCCAGAGAGCTCCGCCGGGAAGAGCACGTCCACCCCCTCGAGGCCGACGAGCTGGAGGCATTCGTGCACCCGGCGTCGGGTGGCCTCGCGGTCCAGCGTCGTATGCTCGCGCAGGGGAAACGCCACGTTGCCGAAGACGTCCAGCGAGTCGAAGAGCGCTGCCCCCTGGAAGAGCATGCCGAACTTCAGGCGGACCTCGTCGAGGGCGCGGCCCGCGAGCGGGGTCACATCCACGCCGTCAATGAGCACCGCCCCCCGATCCGGCCGCATCAGGCCGATCATGTGCTTGAGCAGCACGGACTTGCCGCAGCCGGAGCGGCCGATGATGACCATCGTCTCACCGGATTTGATGGAGAGGTTCACCCCGTCGAGCACCGGGTCGCGGCCGAACGCCTTGCAGAGCTCCTTGATCTCGATCGCCGGCATGAGGGGTCAGCGCCAGACGAAGTAAAACAGCGCGGTGAACAGGCAGTCCGCGGCGATGATGAGGAAGAACGACAGCACGACGGCCGTGGTGGTCGAGCGCCCCACGCCCTCCGCCCCACCCTCCGTGCGGAACCCCTGCCAGCAGCTCGCCACACAGATGATGATGCCGAAGACGAGCGACTTCACGAGCCCCGAGGCGAAATCCCTGAACATGAGCGGCCGGACCGTCATGTCCCAGTAGAGGCTAGGCAGGATCCCCAGCTTCAGCGTACCGACGAGCATCCCGCCCAGAATGCCGACCGTGTCCGCCCAGAGGGTGAGTGCTGGCACCGCGATGATCATGGCGATGAAGCGAGGGACGACGAGGTAGCGCACGGGGTCGATGGCGAGCGACACGAGCGCGTCGATCTGCTCGGTCACCTTCATCGTCCCCAGCTCCGCCGCGATGGCGGAGCCCACCCGCCCGGCGACGACGAGCGCGGTCATGACCGGCCCGATCTCCCGGACGACCGAGAGCGACACGAGGCTGGCGATGTAGATCTCCGCCGCCAGCTTCTGCATCTGGTAGGCGCTCTGGAAGGCGAGGACCATCCCGATGAAGAGCGAGCAGATGAAGACGATGAGCCACGAGCGCACGCCGACCTTCCACAGCTCGTAGAACACCATCTTAGGGCGGTAGGGCCGGGTGAAAATCCCGCGGACGGTCTGGGCGATGAGGAGGGCGAGGCTGCCGGCGGACTCGCAGAGGGTCAGGGCGCGCGCCCCGACGACCACCAGCGGTCGCAGGACGATGAGCTGCAGGCGCGTCAGCATGGCGCCACCGGGCGGCGGGAGCGGCTACGAGCTCGTGCTGGAGGGTGAGGCAGCGGGCAGTTGCTCCTCGAACTCGAGCGTCTCTCCCTTGCGGAACACCCGGACCGTGCCGCCGGATTTCACGCGGCGCGCGATCACCTCTTCGGCCAGCGGGTCCTCGAGGAAGCGCTGAATGACGCGCCGCAGCGGGCGCGCCCCGTAGATCGGGTCGAAGCCCTTCTCCACGAGGAACGCCTTGGCGGAGTCGTCCAGCGCGACGGCGATGCCCTGCTCCCGGAGCCGCTCGCCGACGTGGGCGATCTCAAGCTCCACGATCTGCTGGAGGTCCTCCTGGGTGAGCGGGTGGAAGACGATCACCTCGTCGATGCGGTTGAGGAACTCGGGCTTGAACGCCCGCTTCACCTCGTCCATGAGCTGCTGCTTCATCTGGTCGAACTGGACCGCCCCTTTGGTCGGGGCGAAGCCCACGACCCCCTGCTTGCGCAGCTGCTCAGCGCCCAGGTTGGAGGTCATGATCACGACGGTGTTGCGGAAGTCCACCTTGCGGCCGAAGCTATCGGTCAGCCGCCCGTCCTCCAGGACCTGGAGGAGGATGCTAAAGACATCCGGGTGGGCCTTCTCGATCTCATCGAGTAGCACCACCGCGTACGGCCGTCGGCGGATGCGCTCGGTGAGCTGGCCGCCTTCCTCATACCCGACGTAGCCCGGCGGGGCCCCGACCAGCCGCGACACGTTGAACTTCTCCATATACTCGGACATGTCGAGCTGGACGAGCGCCTCCTCGTTGCCAAAGAGAAACTCCGCGAGCGCTCGGGCGAGCAAGGTCTTCCCCACCCCGGTGGGCCCGAGGAAGATGAACGAGCCGATCGGCCGGCGCGGGTCCTTGATGCCAGCGCGCGAGCGGCGCACCGCGCGGGCGATGGCGGCAATCGCCTCCTCCTGGCCGATGATGCGCTTGTGGAGTGCTTCCTCCATCTTGAGGAGCCGCTCCATCTCCTTCTCCTCAAGCCGAACCAGCGGGATGCCCGTCCACTTGGAGACGATGACGGCGATGTCCTCCGCCGAGATGATCGGCATCGACTCGCCCTTCTGCTTCGTCCACTCGGCCTTCACCTTCTCGAGCTGCTCCTTGGCCTCCCGCTCCTGGTCGCGCAGCGACGCGGCGAGCTCGAAGTCCTGCCCCTTGATGGCGGACTCCTTCTCCTTGCGGATCTAGAT
>CAYJWO010000054.1:1246-6110 GCA_964373825.1 uncultured Planctomycetales bacterium | reverse complement strand
TGACCGAAACGGGGCAGACGCTCATCGCCAACTGCCTGCGCATCCTTGAGACGGTCTGCGAGTCCACCACCCAGCTCATCGCGTACCCGCCATCCCTCAAGGACGCGTGGAAACGGCGCAAGATCGAGAGCCTGGCGACGCTCCTGGCGGGTGCGGTCGAAGCCGAGGGGAAAGTCGGTATCAAGCTCAACGTGCCGGATCGGCAGCTGCGCCGGATCATAGCGGCCCTGCCGGCGATGAAGCGGCCGACCGTGTCGAAGCTGTGGTCCGAATCGGGCGGCGACAGCTGGTGGGCGGTGGAAACGGTGGTGGATGAGCAGCAGGTCAAGGCGCTCATCCCGACGTTGAAAGAGGCCGGGGGGCGGGACATCATCGAGTACCCCCTGAACAAGGTCATCCCGTGACGGGGCATGGGGGGCCGGCCGTGGATCACGGGAGCGCTCGCGGCGGTTCTGGCCATGGGGTGCGCCGGGCTGCCGCGCCGCCCGCACGACGCTGGCCGCGCCGCCTACGGCGCCTACCTGCGCGGGCTCATGTTGGAGCGCTCGCTGAGGCTGCCCGAGGCGCTGGAGGCGTACCGGCAAGCCCTAGAGCATGATCACGCCTCCGCGCACCTGCACGTCCGCATCGGGGCCATCTACGTCAAACTCGGGCAAACAGACCGGGCGCTGAAGGCGTTTCAGCAAGCGCTCGCCCTCGATCCCGAGCATCCGGACGCGCTGCGGTGGATGGCGTTGCTGCGCTCCTCCCAGGGGGAGCTGGAGGCCGCGATCGAGGCGTACGAGCGGCTCGTCGCCGTCGAGGACGCCGATCCAGCGCTCCTTGGCACCCTGGCGGATCTGTACGTGCTGCAAGGCGAGCTGCTCCGGGCGATCGCGGTCTACGAGCGGCTGATTCGGACGTCGGGCTCGACGAGCCAGCTCCACTTCAACCTGGGCGTGCTGTTCAGCCGGCTGGGCCGGTTCGACGACGCCCTGGTGGAGTTGTCGAGGGCGTTCGAGTTAGCCCCGGATTCGCTGGAAATCCGCGTGGCCCTCGCGCTGACGCATGAGCTGCGGGGCAATGCGCACCAGGCCGCCGCGCACTACGAGGCCGCCGTAGCACTCGATCCGCTCAACCCGCGGTTGTACCACCACGCCGCTCGGGCCGCCCTGCAAAGCGGTCGGCCGGGAGCGGCGGCGGCGAACTACCAAGCCGCGCTGGACTTGAACCCGCGGGATCTGGAGGCGGTCATGGGCTTGGTTCGCGTGCGGATTCAGCAGGAACAGTTCCAGGAGGCCGAGCGGTTTCTGGGACGCCAGCTCGAGGCGCTCGATGAGCCGCCCGGACTGTACGTGGCCCTCGGCATCCTCTATCGGGAGGCGGACGCGGCGTACGAGGCGCTGCGGGCGTTCGAGCGCGCGGTCGCTCTCGACGACGCCTACGCGCAGGGGCACTTCTACCTCGCGGCCCAGCTGGACCGCGTGGATCGCCGGGAGCTGGCGCGCGCGCACCTCGAGCGCACCCTCGAGCTGGAGCCGGACCACCCGGACGCGCTCAACTACCTCGGGTACCTGGATGCCGAAGCGGGCGTCAATCTCTCGGCGGCGAAAGCGCTGATCACGCGAGCGCTCGCCCTGGACCCGGAGAACGGCGCGTACCTTGACAGCTTGGGCTGGGTGCACTACCAGATGGGGGAGCTCGAGGAGGCGATTGCGCACCTCGAGCGGGCCGCGGAGCTGTTGGAGACGGACCCGGTGATCTTCGACCACTTGGGCGATGCGTACTTCAAGCGGGGCGATCTTGAGCGCGCCCAGCGGCAATGGCAGCGGGCGCTCGAACTCGATCCAACCCAGGAGGCGATCGTGCACAAGTTGGAGCGTCTCGCAATTCCGATGGGGGTGTCGTCACCGTGATGGCCACGATACCGCCAGCTCTCACGACGCTGCGACAGCTGGCCGTAGAGCTGCGCCAGACTATCCTGCGCATGATCGCCTCCGCTGGCAGCGGCCATCCCGGGGGGTCGCTCTCGATGGTGGAGCTGCTCGTCGGTCTCTACTGGCACGCCCTGCGCCACGACCCCACGCGGCCGGAGTGGCCTGATCGCGATCTCTTCCTCCTCTCCAAGGGCCACGGCTGCCCGGCGCTCTACGCGGTGCTCGCGCGCCGCGGCTACTTTCCCGAGGCGGAGCTCATGACGCTGCGCCGGTACCCGACCCGACTGCAGGGGCATCCGGAGCGCGGATCGCCGCCCGGTGTCGAGATCGCCTCGGGCTCTCTGGGTCAGGGCCTCTCCATGGCCAATGGGGTCGCCCTGGCCGATCGGCTCGACGGCCGCCGCCGGCGGATCTACTGCCTCCTGGGCGACGGGGAGCTCCAGGAGGGGCAGGTCTGGGAGGCCGCGATGACGTCGCACCACCACCGCCTGAGTACTGTCTGCGCGATCATCGACGCCAACCAGCTGCAGCAGAACGGCCCGGTGAAGGCGATCCAGGACATCGAGCCGCTGCCGGACAAGTGGCGGGCGTTCGGCTGGCACGCCCTCGAGATCGACGGGCACGACCTCGCGCAGGTCCTGCGCGCGTACGACGAGGCGGCGCGCGTCACGGATCGGCCGCAGGTCATCGTCGCGCGCACCGTGAAGGGCAAGGGGGTGTCCTTCATGGAGCTGAACCCCGCCTGGCACGGGGTCGCTCCCAACCCGGAGGAGCTGGCCAAGGCCTTGCAGGAGCTGCAGGCGGTGAAGCGCTGATGGCGGACAAGCCGACGCGGGATGGATTCGGCGAAGGGTTGCTCGAGCTCGGGAAGACCCACCCCAACGTGGTTGCCCTCTCCGGGGATCTTGAGGATTCGGCGCGGGCGGTGTGGTTCAAGCAGGCGTACCCGGACCGCTTCTTTTCCGTCGGCATCGCCGAGCAGGACATGGTCGGCACCGCCGCAGGACTCGCCCTCGCCGGCAAGATCCCCTTCGCCTGCTCGTTCTCGCAGTTCCTCACGGGCAAGGGGCTGGAGCAGATGCGCATGGCGGTCTGCTACCAGCGGCTGCCGGTGAAGTTCGCCGGCTCCCACGGGGGGCTCTCGGTCGGCGCCGACGGGGCGACAGCCGAGGCCTTGGAGGAGTTTCCCCACCTGCGGGCGCTGCCGTTCATGACGCTCATCGTCCCCTGCGACGCGCTGGAGGCGAAGAAGGCGACGATCGCCTGCGCGGCGGACCCTGGGCCGGTGTACCTGCGCCTGGGGCGCAACGCCGTGCCAACACTGACCAAGGCGGAGGAACCGTTCACCATCGGACGGGCGAACGTGCTGCGGGACGGCGGGGACGTGTCGATCGTCGCGTGCGGGGTGATGGTCGCCCAGGCGCTGCAGGCGGCGGAGCAGCTGGCCAACGAGGCGATCGAGGCGCGCGTCATCAACCTCCACACCATCAAGCCGATCGACCGCGAGACGCTCGTCGCGGCAGCCAAGGACACCGGGGCGATTGTCACCGCCGAAGAGCACACGGTGCTCGGAGGGCTGGGGGGCGCGGTGGCGGAAGTCCTCGTCCAGGCCGCTCCCGTGCCCATGCGGTTCGTCGGCGTGCAGGACCGGTTCGGCACGTCCGGGACCCCGGACGAGTTGCTCAAGGCGTTTCACTTGATGCCGGAGGATCTCGTCCGCGCCGTTCGCGACGTCCTCCGGGCAAAGACAACAGTCGGCTGAAGGCTGTAGGCTGAAGGCCGAAGGCTCGCCTCGGGCCTTCAGACGGCACCGATGCTGACGCTACGCGCTCCCGCCAAACTCAACTTGTATCTGCGCGTCCTGGGTCGGCGCCCCGACGGCTACCACGAGCTCGACACGCTCTTTGAGCGCATTGACCTCGCCGACGAGTTGACGTTTGCCCCCCAGCCTGACGGGCTGCACCTGACGTGCTCGGATTCCAGCCTCTCCTGCGGCGAGGACAACTTGGTCCTCCAGGCCGCCCGCCTCCTCCAGCAGGTGACAGGCCACCACGGTGGTGCGGTCATGCACCTGGCGAAGCGGATTCCGATCGCCGCCGGCCTGGGGGGCGGATCCTCCGATGCCGCCGCCACGCTGGTGGGGTTGAACCAGGTGTGGCACCTCGGGTTGGACCAGGCAGCACTCACGGGTCTCGGGGCCCGGCTCGGCGCGGACGTCCCGTTCTTCCTGCAGCCGGCACCCTTTGCTATTGCTCGTGGCCGCGGGGACGTCTGCGAACCGCTGCCTGTCACGTGCCGGCTGGCCCATGTGCTGGCCATTCCGGCGGCTCGCGTGTCGACGAGCGAGGTCTACGCCACCGGACACTTCGGCTTGACACCGGACACGCCCTCAAGTAGCATAGTTGCGCACGCCTTGCGCAACGGCCCCGCCTTGGCGGGGCTCGCTGAAGGACTGTGGAACGATCTCGAACCTGAGGCGATCCGGCGTTGCCCATCCAGCGCGTCCTGCCAGGTGGTCCTGCGTGAGTTGGGGTGTCTGGGTGCGCGTGTCACCGGCAGCGGCCCGGCGGTCTTCGGGCTGTGTCGTGACGTGGCGCACGCGCACGAAGTCGCCGCACATGTTCGCGAACGCCTGACGGTTCCGCTGCGCCTCGAGATCGTCCAGACGGATTATGACTCGGACCGCGTACCGCATCACACGGCACCCAGTGGGTCTGCCGTCGCTGCAGCACGACGGAACATTGGGGAGTAGTGTAACGGTAGCACAAGGGCCTTTGGAGCCCTCTGTTCAGGTTCGAGTCCTGACTCCCCAGCGCGCGCCGGGGGCGATCACCGCACCACGACCAGCATGAGAGGTAGCACATGACCAGCGTGCAAGCCATCATTCTCGCGGCCGGGCAAGGGACCCGGATGAAGTCCTCGACGCCCAAGGTGCTGCTGCCGATCTG
>CAYJWO010000054.1:0-1146 GCA_964373825.1 uncultured Planctomycetales bacterium | reverse complement strand
CACCTGCGCAACGGCGTGACCATCGAGGATCCGCAGACGGCGTGGATCGATCACGGGGTGACGATCGGCGTGGACACGGTGATCCGCCCTTCCACGGTGATTGAGGCCGGGGTGACGATCGGCCGCCGGTGCACCGTCGGGCCGTTCGCCCGGCTGCGCGGCGGGGTCGCCTTGGCGGACGACGTGCGCGTGGGCAGTTTCGTCGAGCTGGTGCGCACCAAAGTGGGTGCTCGGACGAAGATCAGCCACGTCTCGTACCTCGGCGATGCCGTCGTGGAGGAAGACGTCAACATCGGCGCCGGAACGATCACCGCCAATTACGACGGTACCCGCAAGTCGACGACGCAGATCGGCCGGGGCGCCTTCATCGGTTCCGACACCGTCCTCATCGCCCCGGTCAAGGTGGGTGCGGGCGCGGTGACGGGGGCTGGCAGCGTGATCCCGAAGGCGCACGATGTGCCGGCGCGCAAGACCGTCGCCGGCGTTCCCGCGAAGCTGTTGGATGGGCGCGATGGCGCCGACGGGCGCGCGCCGGAGAAACCGGCGGCGGCCGCGTCAGTGAAACCCATGAGCCGTCGCCCGGCGGCACCGGCGCGGTCGGCCGCGGCGAAACCCCGCCGGCCAGCGCGCACGCGCTCGCGCACAGCGACTCGGCGCGCCGGAGCTCAGCGGTCCGCGGTGGCACGCGCCCGCCCGGCGAAACGGAGGTAGCAACCCGAGCCCATGCCCGCCAGCCGTCGCGCCCGACTCGTCACGGAGCTCGCCGTCTTCACCGGCAACGCGAACCCCGCGTTGGCCAAGGCCATTTGCCGGGAGCTCAAGGTGCCGGTGTCCAGGGCGCTCGTCGGCCGGTTCAGCGAAGGGGAGATCCGCGTCCAGATCGAAGAGAACGTGCGCGGCAAGGATGTGTTCGTGGTCCAACCGACGTGCCCGCCGACCAACGACCACTTGATGGAGCTGTTGATCATGATCGACGCGCTGCGCCGGGCCTCGGCGCGCCGGATCACGGCGGTCATCCCGTACTACGGCTACGCGCGACAGGATCGTAAGGACCGGCCGCGCGTGCCGATCACCGCGCGGCTGGTGGCGAACCTGCTCACCACGGCGGGCACCGACCGCGTGATCACCATGGATCTGCACGCGGGG
>CAYJWO010000053.1:0-6195 GCA_964373825.1 uncultured Planctomycetales bacterium | reverse complement strand
TGTGGCTGTTGGGACCGATCGGGGATCTGCGCGTCCAGCTGAATCTCTAGTGAGCCTGCCGAGAAGTCCAGCCCGTATTGCCGCTCAAGGTACAGCCGCTCAAGGGCGAGGGCGTTGAGGAGGTCGCGCTCTGAACCGGTCATCGCCGCGGGCTTCACCGGGACGGCCATTGGTGCCGTAGTCTTGTCCGGCTCTCCCTCCGGTGCTTGCTGCGGCTCGAATTGTCCTGTGGCTGGCGCTGAGCGACCGCGGAGCATCTCAAGCAACGGACGTGTCCGTTCGAGCTCGGACTCTGGCATGAAGTAGCCCTCAACTTCCCATGTCCCCTGCGTCCCTCTGGAATCGATCGCACTGCCTTGTATGCCCGTCGTCCCTTCCGGAGCTGACACGGTGCCACGGCCAGGGAAGGCGATGGCTCCCGCCGTCTGGTAGTCGAAGACGAGCACTGGGGACTCGGCGGCGCGGGTCACCGCGCCGGTCGTCGGGTCGAGGGTCCCGGTGAGCTCCTCCCGGGCGCGCGGCTTGCCCGCAGCATCCCGAACCGGCTCGTCGCCATACGTCACGTGGATCGTCCGCATCCCATCAGGCGACTTCGGTCCAGCTGAGTAGGTAACAATCAGCGTGCCTTGGGGAGTCAGGAACTGCACATGCGTCGCCACCTCCTGCCCGCTCGCATCGAACTCCTCTGTCACGCGCCGCACATGCTGCTCACCAACCTCCGGCGTCCTGCGTTCCGTCCCGTCTCGAAGCGTATAGCTCATTCCTGGAGTTTTCGGTTTCGTCGTTGCTCGATAACTCGCCCACCGCGTTACTCGCCACTCCTCTCGCGGCACAGCCCCTTCCGCTTGCTGGGCCACCCGCAGCGCGTTCACCCCGGCCATCTCCTGGCGCGCGAGGGCCGCGTCAGGCCCGGGGAGCGTGGTCCCGGCGACGACGGTCTGGATCGTCGCCGCGAGCGCCTGGTGGGCTAGTCGGATCACATTGATCCCGAAGATTTCATCGCGCTGCGAGGTGGCCCGGCCGGCGAGCAGGCGATCGAGCGTGCCGCGCACCTGAGCGTTGCGGCTCAGCTCGGCCGCCTTGGCCTGCAGGGCCGAGAGGTCGTCCCCCTGGGCGAGCGCTTCGGCAAACAGCAGATGCGCAAGATCAACGTCGGTTCCCCGCTTCAGATCGAGGGGGCGACCAAGGGCTGCCTCAGCGAGTGGCTTGGCGCGCGCCACGAGCACGTCATCGGCGAACCGAAACCCGCTCTGCTGGTCCACCTGCACTCGCCCACCACCCGGCTGGGACGGTTTCGCATAGGTCTTCACGGTGAAGATCGTCGTGCCCTTCGGCGTATTGCCGACTTCAGGAGCCGGTTGCCGCTCGAACGTCCGGTAGACGTCCGCGGGCGGTTCGAGCGCAAATTCCGCTTCATCGACTTCCGGATGGCCGTAGTACTCCGCCGCTGCCTCGGTCGCACCGTCGGCCGTTTGATAGGTGGTCGGCTGATCGATCTCGTGATTGTGGCTCGGCTGCCAGCGGGTCCCGTCCTCATCGACCCAGATCGTCGCCTCGCCACCCGCCTGTCGCTGGACCCGCTTGCCGAACACAGGCTCCTTCCGGTCCTCCTGCTTGACGTCGTAGCCGCTCACGAAGTCGGCAAAGCCGGGCACCTCGGCGCGGCCGAATGCCGTGGGCAGAATCGTCACCTTCTTGCGGCCATCCGGCAGGCGTTCCGTCTCGTAGGTGAAGGTCTTGTGGTCGTCCGACGGTGGCGTGACGGTCAGCGCTACTTCGTCCACCACGAGCTCGCCTGCGTACTCGGCGGTGGCGTCTTCCGCATCTCGCGGGGTCAGCAGAATCGTCGGAGCCCCGGTGTCCGGTCGCGTGGTCGCCTGCCAGCGATTGCCCTCCCCATCGATCCAGATCGTTGCCTGGACCGCGCCGTCCTGGGCCACCCGCCTGCCGAAGACCGATTCATCTCGACCCTCTTCCTTGACGTCGTACCCACTGACCCACCCGGCGAAGTCGGGGTTCTCCCGCAGCGTCCGTTCAGTCGGCAGGATGTCGACACGCTTGCGGGTAGCGTCGAGTCGCGCCGTGCGGTAGCGGAAGGTGTGTGCCGACGGTGGCGGCGGGGTGATCGCAAAGCCCGCCTCATCGACTGTCAGGGTGCCTGCGTACTCATCCGTCGCGTCGACCGCCCCCTGCGGGGTGCGCAGGATCGCAGGGGCGTTGGTCTTCGGCCGCGTCGTCGGCTGCCACCGGGTCCCGTCCTCGTCAACCCAGATGGTCCGATTCGGGTACTGCCGCTTCCCGAAGATCACCCGATCGCCCTGCTTGACGTCGTAGCCGGTGAACTCTCCAGACGTTGGGATGATCGTGACCTTCTTCAACCCACCAGGCAGTTCTTCCGTCTTAAAGTCGTAGGTCTTCGTGGACGGCTTCGGTGGAATCACGCGACCGGAGGCCTCATCGACCTGCACGGTCCCGCTGAACTCTGCAGTCGCGTCGGTCTGCCCCTTCGGCGTCAGGAGGATTGCCGGGGCCCCCGCCTCCGTCCGGGTCTGCTGCCATCGATTGCCGTCGCCGTCGATCCAAGTCGTGGCTTCGCGGCCATCCTGGCGGGTGACCCGTTTCCCAAAGACCGGTTCTTCCTTGCCTTCTTCCCGAACGTCGTAGCCGTCGACATAGTCGTCGTAGTCAGGAAACTCGGAACGGCCAAGCTCGGTGGGACTCACGGAGATTTTCTTGCGCCCCGCCCCGAGGTTTTCCGCCTCGTAGTCAAACACTTTTCGTTCAGGCGAGGGTGCCTCAACGCGGTATTGACCCTCATTCACCTCAAGCTGACCTGAGAACTCCTCCGTGGCATCCTGTGCGCCCTTGGGCGTGCGGCGAATCACGGGCTTCGCGGCGCCGTCGACTGGTCGCGTGGTCTGCTCCCAGCGGTCGCCCTGCGCGTCGATGTAGATGGTGCGGCCATCTGGCAGGACGCGCTTCCCGAAGATCGGCTTGCCCTTAGGGCCGACGTCGTAGCCCGTCGTCACCCGCCCATCAGCGGTCCGCGCCACCTCATCAACTCTTCGATACCCCTCCGGCGTCTCAGAGTACGTGAAATCTTTCGTGTTCCCCTCGCGGTCGACGGCGCGCGTCAGGCGCCACTGGGCGTCGTAGTCTTCGCGGGCCTGCCAGGCCCCGCCCTGCAGCACGAGCACGGTGTGGCCGGTGACCTGCGCGGCGGCCTGCGGGTTGCCACGCTGCGGCTGGCTGATGCGCACGAGCGGCGGCTGCCCGGCGTCCTCCGGCTCCGGGATGGCGACGAGCGTCCCGTCCACCATGCCGACCTCGGTCTTGACCCGGTGGGCTTCCAGGCGGCCGCGGGCGTTGGTCCGGAGTTCGTAATACTCGTACACCGTGCCGCGGTACTCCGGTGAGACGCGATCGCCCCGCAGGTGGCGCGCGATGTCCGCCCACCAAGGGTGGTCCTTGCCCTCCATGTCTTCGAGGTCGCGGACGGTCACGGCCCATCGGCGATCCGCGGAGATCCCGGAGACCGGAATCCGATCGCCGTGCGAGTAGCGGATGCGCTTCGCGGTGAAGAGGTCCCAGCCGCCGTCTTTCGTGCGGGTGGTCTGGCTCAGGTACTCGTCGCTCGTAAGCAGCAGCGCGAGCGTCTCCTCGGGCGTGAGATCCCTGGCCTCGACGGCCTGCGCTTCATCCACCACGGTCTGACCGTCTTGCACGACAGTCGAGGGTAGACGAGCCAGCGCCTTGGCGAAGGCACCCGCCACGGTCAAGTCCTGACCGTGATACGCCTCGGCTGCTTGGAGTGCTGCGGCGGGCACGGAGGCCAATGGCACCGCAAACGGCAACCCGTCGGTGGGTGCGAGCTCGGCGAGCGGGATGAGACCGTCGAGATCAAAGTCGTGGCCTGGCAGCGGGATGACGGGTAGCCCGTCGGTGTCCAGGCCACCCCGGGCGAAGTTGATGAGCGAATCGAGCGCTTGCGACCCCGCCGGGACCGCCAGCGCCACCGGAGCCCCGACGCCGCTGACCACGAGGGCAATCGTCGCCCCCCGAGCACCCGCGCGCAGGAGGACGATGCGGGCCTTGTCGGCGACCGCCCCAACCTCATCGAGCACCGAGTCGTCTCGAACCGCCCGATAGGCGCTACCGCCCAACGCGGCCAGGGGCTTGACGTCCGACACGAGGAGCGTATGGACTTCGGTCAACGGCACCTCGTAGCCGATGCCGCCGCCGACCGGCATCCCGCTGGCGACATCCAGGCCCACGTAGAGCCGCACGTTCCCCGCCCGCCCGCCGACGGTCAGGACGATGGCGCCCTCCGAGGAGACGTTTTCGTCCGGCAGCTGTGCGCCGCGGACAAACGCGTCCTCAGCGCCAGGGATGGCGCTGGTCGTGTCCGGCCCCACGAAGATCGTGGGCGTCGTCGCTCCCCAGAACGACCGGTTGGCGAGCTCGAAGGCCGGGCCCTCACCCGCCACAGCCAGCCCGCCGTACCCTCGGGCGTCCTCGGCGTCGTCGCGCAGGTCCACGGCGTTGAGCCCCTGGAGGATCCCGCGCAGGTCCAGCAACGCGTCGACCGGCGCCCACGCCCACGGCACCGACACGCCAGCAGCCCCTTGCGCTACGACTTCGCCGACGACCTTGAGGTTGTCCACGGTGTCGGACGGTTGAGTGGATGGGGCTCCCGGCAATGGCGGCGGGGTGTCCGCCGCTTCAATCTCAACAGCGCTTGCCGCCTCGGAAGGCCGGCTGAATTGACCGCTCTCGATCACGGGAACTACCTCCCGAGCCGGCGTGCCCGGGGGAACCTGGATGCGCTGACCGAACTCGTTCGTGAACACGCCGGCCCAATCCACAGCGCCCTCTGCCCCTTTATCGACATCCGATGTCGATAGAGATGCCGCGGCCTCGTCGATCACCTCGGGCTGTTCGACTCCTCCCCTATCGACATCGGATGTCGATAGGGGAGCCGTGGTCACCGGAGCCGCCTCGGTACCGAGACGAGTTCCCAGGAGGTCGATCGCCTGCTCGACGCGGTCCCGTAGGGCCGGAGCCGAGCCGTCCGCCGTCTCCGCGTCCAGCTCCTGCGCAAATCCCTGGAGCGCTTCCAATGCCTGTGGGCCGCCCTTCAACGACAGCGCTGTGGCGGCTCGCTCTTGCTCCTGCGGCGTATCCTCATCCAACAGGTCAATCCAATTGGCCTCCGGGAAGGCGTTCGGTTGCGCGAGGGCGTCTGCCAACTCGCCGCGAGTCTGCGGACCGACGATGCCGTCGAGGTCTTCATCGGAGAGCCCGCGGTCGTACTGGAAGGACCAGGTGGCGAGCTCGGTCCGTGGCCCGAAGATCCCGTCGTCATCAACGGGGTAGCCGGCCCGCTGCAGGTCGCGTTGGAACTGGACGACGTCGTCGCCCACCGCGCCCCGCTTGAGGATGCGCGGCGCCACCTGGCCGTGGCCTGCCTCATCCGCTGGCGCGGGCGCGTCAACCGCCGTCTCCCCGACGCTCGGCTCATCCACCGATGGGGCTTCGGCGAGCTGCGGACCGATCTCAGGAGCCACTCCACCCATCAGCTCTTCGCCGCCGAAGGCCCCTGCGCCGAAGTCGACAGGTCCCGTATCCGCTCTTGCCTGGCCGGCAACCCCACCGAGCAAGGCGCCCGCGATCACCGTCCCCATGCCGATCGCGAACAACGCGCTGGCGGCCACGCCGGCCAACCGAGTCAGCCATCCAGCCCACAACGGCTCGGCCACCGGCTCGCCGGTCTCAGGCGCGGGCGGCTCCAGCTCCGGTCCACGGAGCCGACGCCAAGCGTTCTCGAGCGCCTGAGGCAGTGCCACCTGGTACTCGGCGGTGCCAGGGGTCAGCGTGGCGGCGAGCGGTGTGCCATCGGCGGCGGTGAAGTCCGCATCGATGAGCTCGAGGTCCATCTCGATGGTCTCAGGCACCCCGGCAATCTCCTCGATCTTCGGACCGGAGAGCAAGGCAAAAAGGTGGCCGAGACTGTCGGCGAGGCGACTGACGAGGTTGTAGAGACTCCGGAGGATAGGCACCTGCTGGATGAAGCGTTCGCGCTGGAGGGTCCCATACAAACGGTAGAGATCATCGGCTGGCGGCCCGCGCGATGGCGCCACGCGAGCGAATCGCTCCCGCAGCCACGCGTAGTCGTTAGACTCCAGGAGACCAAGG
>CAYJWO010000052.1:0-6212 GCA_964373825.1 uncultured Planctomycetales bacterium | reverse complement strand
CATGGCTGAGGACATTTTGCTCACCCCGGGACCCACGCCGTTGCCGCCGCAGGTGCGCGAAGCGCTCGCCCGCCCCATCATCCACCACCGGACCAGCCGGTACCGCGGCCTCTTCAAGCACATCCAGCAGGACCTGCGCGCCGCGTTCCAGACCGCTCAGCCGGTGCTCGTGCTGACGAGCTCCGGCACGGGGGCCATGGAAGCCTCGGTCGCCAACCTCCTCTCGCCCGGCGACGAGGCGATCGTGGTCTTGGGGGGCAAGTTCAGCGAGCGCTGGCAGCAGCTCTGCCAGGCCTACGGCATCCAGGTGGCGACGATCCCGGTCGCCTATGGGGAGGCCGTGGAGCCGCAGCGCGTGGCGCAGGTACTCGCCGCGCATCCCAAGGCGAAGGCGGTGTTCGCGACGCTCTGCGAAACCTCCACGGGTGTTGTGCACGACATCCAGAAGATCGCCGCCATCACGCGCCGCAGCCCCACGGTCCTCGTGGTCGATGCGATCAGCGGCCTGCTGGCCGACGACTGCCCGATGGACGCGTGGGGGGTCGATGTCGTCGTGAGCGGCTCCCAGAAGGGCCTCATGCTGCCGCCGGGGCTGGCGTTCATCTGCTTAAGCGAGCGGGCTTGGACGCTCGTCGACGCCTCAAAGAGCCCGCGGTTTTATTACGATCTGCGGCTCTACCGCAAGTCGATGGCGGATGACGACACGCCGTTTACCTCGGCCGTGGCACTCGTCATCGCGTTGGGCGAAGCCCTGGAGCGCGTGCGCGAGGAGGGGCTGCCGGAGATGTTCGAGCGCTGCGCGCGCATGGCGCAGGCGACGCGCGCCGGCGCGACGGCGCTGGGCTTGACACCCTTCGCAAAGCGACCGTCGAACGGTGTGACGTCCATCTGCGTCCCCGAAGGGATCGACGGCAAGAAGCTGACCAAGCTCATGTACGAGCGGTCGCGCGTCATGGTGGCGGGCGGGCAGGGCGAGATGGAAGGCACGATCTTCCGCTTCGCCCATATGGGCTTCATCCAGCCGGACGACGTGCTGGCCGGGCTGGCTGCCTTGGAGCAAGCCCTCGCCGACCTGGGCCGCCCCAACACCGCGGGGGTCGCGGTGCGGGCCGCGAAGCAAGCCCTCGGCCAGTCGGCCGCCGTGTTGGCGAAGTGAGGCCGTGATGGCGCCCATCAAGGTCCTGATCGCCGACACGCTCTCCCAGGACGGCATCGATCTGCTCAAGGCCGAACCGCAGCTCGCGGTGGACGTGAAGATCGGCCTCTCGAGCCAGGAGCTCGCCGAGATCGTCGGGCCCTATGAAGCGCTCGTCGTGCGGAGTGCCACGAAGGTGACCGCCGAGGTGATCGCGAAGGCCGGCCGGTTGCGGGTGATCGGGCGCGCCGGGGTGGGGCTGGACAACGTGGACGCCGACGCCGCGACCAAACGGGGCATCGTCGTGATGAACGTGCCGGCGGGCAACACGATGTCCACCGCCGAGCATACGATGACGCTGCTCACAGCGCTAGCGCGCCGCATCCCGCAGGCCGACGCCCACGTCCGCGGCGGCGGCTGGGACCGGGCGAAATTCGTCGGGATGGAGCTCTACGGCAAGACGCTGGGCATCGTGGGGCTGGGGAAAATCGGAGTGGAGGTGGCCAAGCGGGCGCTGGCGTTCGGCATGCGGATCATCGCGTTCGATCCGTTCCTCTCCAAGGAGCGGGCTCAGCAGCTCGAGGTGCAGGTCATGGACCTCGACACGCTCTACGCCCAGGCCGATGTCATCACCGTCCACACGCCGCTGACCGACGACACGCGCCATCTCATCAGCGCCCCGCAGATCGCGAAGATGAAGCAGGGCGTGTGGCTCATCAACTGCGCGCGCGGCGGCATCATTGACGAGCAGGCCCTCCTCCAAGGGCTCACCGACGGCCGCGTGGGTGGAGCCGCGCTCGACGTCTTCGAGGAGGAGCCGCCGCCGAAGGACCACCCGCTCTTCACGCTGCCGCAGGTCGTCGTGACCCCGCACCTCGGGGCCTCGACGCAGGAGGCGCAGCTGAACGTGGCGGTCGAGGTCGCGAAGCAGGTCGCCGACGCGCTGCTCGAGCGGGGGATCCGCAACGCGGTCAACATGCCCTCGATCGACGCGAAGACGTGGCAGCTGCTGCGGCCCTACGTCGTGCTGGGGGAGAAGCTGGGCGCTTTGGCGACCCAGTTGGCGGCGCGCCAGATCGACGAAGTCTGCATCACCTACGTCGGCGAGCCGACGACGCACGACACCTCGGCCGTCACGATGGCCGTCCTCAAGGGGGTCCTGACCCCGATGGTGGGCGAGAACGTCAACTACGTCAACGCCTCGCTCATCGCGTCGGAACGCGGCTTGAAAGTCGTCGAGGCGAAAGCCAGCCACATGGAGGGGTTCGTCAACCTCTTAGCGCTCGAGCTGCGCGGCAACGGCCAGTCACTCCAGCTGCTCGGCACGCTCTCCCCGCGCCGGGAGCCGCGCATCGTCAAGATCGACCGCTTCTTCGTCGAAGCCGCCCCGGAGGGCTACCTGCTCATCATCACGAACCAGGACCGTCCGGGCCTGATCGGCCGGCTGGGCACGCTGCTGGGCGAGGCGCGGATCAACATCGCGGGCATGAGCAACGGCCGCGAGACGCCCGGCGGCAAGGCCATCACCGTCGTCAGCGTAGACTCCGCCGTGCCCGCCGATGTCCTGGCAAAGGTCAAGGCGCTGGCGGACATCCTGGATGTCAAGCTCATCAAACTCTAGAGGCTCTGCCTCGACTTCGCTCGGCATTCGCCCCGAGCGAGGCGCAGCCGAGTCGAGGGGCTCCGCATCACCCGCCACATGAGGACGCGAGGAATCTCCAGAGGTCGACGGGCCCGCGCTCTGCCGCGGCGCGGTCACAGCCTCGTCGTCGTCGGCGCCCAGTGGGGCGATGAGGGCAAGGGGAAGGTCATCGACGTCCTCAGCGAGGACGCGGACCTGCTCGTGCGCTACCAGGGCGGGCCGAACGCCGGGCACACGGTGGTGGTGGACGATGAGGAGTTCATCTTCCACCTCATTCCGTCGGGGCTGCTGCACCCCGGCAAGCGCGGGCTGATCGGCAACGGGGTGGTGATCGACCCAGAGCCGCTGCTCGAGGAGATGCAGCGGCTCGCGGTTCGCGGCATCGACCTGCGAACCTCGCTCTTCATCAGCGACCAGGCCCACCTGATCTTTCCCTATCACAAGCAGCTGGACGCCGCCGAGGAGGCCGCGCGCCGCGGGCGCATCGGCACCACCGGCCGGGGCATCGGCCCCTGCTACGTCGACAAGATCGCCCGCTGCGGCATCCGGGTCGCCGACCTCTACAATCCGTCCGCCTTCCGGGAGAAGCTGCGGCAGAACGTCGAGGCGAAGAACCGCCTGCTGATGACGATCTACCGCGCCGCCCCCTGCGATGGCGACGAGATCCTCGCGCGGTACACCCGCTACGCCAAGCGGCTGGCCCCGCATGTGGTCAACGGCTCCCGCCTCGTGCGCGAGGCGCTCGCCAGGGGTGAGCGCGTCCTCTTTGAGGGCGCCCAGGGGACCCTGCTCGACGTCGATCACGGCACGTACCCCTACGTGACCTCCTCCAACGCGACCGCCGGAGGGGCCTGCGTGGGGGCGGGGGTGCCGCCGACCGCGATCGACCAGGTGATCGGCGTCGTCAAGGCGTACACGACCCGTGTCGGCGAAGGCCCGCTGCCCACCGAGTGCCCGCCGGCCGAGGCCCAGCGGTTCCGGGAGCGTGGCAACGAGTTCGGCGCGACGACGGGGCGGCCCCGCCGGTGCGGCTGGTTTGATGCGGTCGTGGCGCGCCACGCGGTGCGCATCAACGGCTGCGACACCGTGGCCGTGACGAAGCTCGACGTCCTGGACGACCTCAAGACGATTCGAGTCTGCGTGGGGTACCGCTGCGGCGCGCGAATGGTCGACGAAGTGCCGACCGACGTGGAACAGCTCGCCCGCTGCAAGCCCGTGTACGAAACGCTGCCGGGATGGGGGCGGGACACCAGTGGCGTCGCGCGCTTCGGGGACTTGCCGAAGGCGGCCCAGCGCTACGTCCGGCGGCTCGAAGCGCTCATCGAAGCGCCGGTGAGCCTCATTTCGACCGGCTCGAAGCGCGAGCAGGTGTTCACCGTCGGCCGCAGACGCGGTTGACGCTTCCAGGACCCTGTGTTACGGTAACGTCATTGTGCGTCAGAGAGTTGCGAAGAGCGGGTGAGGGAGGAGTCGGCATGACCTACCGGAGAGCGGCAGTCCTGGGGATCGTGTGCGTGGCGGCGGCCGGATGCGCGGTGACCTTTGCGAAGCGGTCGCCGTGGGACATCCAGCAGTTGGCGGAGCTGAGCGATCAGCTCGAGCAGTTCAAGACGCTGGCCCGCCTGAAGGCCCAGGAGGCCGACGAGCTGCGGCGGGCCAAGGCGCTGCTGGAAGAGCGCCTGGACGCCTCGTCGGTCAGCGTGGGCTACGATGAGCGGGGGCTCGTCGCGCGCATGCTGGACCGCGTCCTCTTTGATTCCGGCAAGGCCGTGCTGCGCGGCAGCGCCCGGAACGTCCTTGGCCAGATCGCGCACGCCATCCAGGCCGTGCCCAACCAGCCGATCGGCATCGAGGGGCACACCGACAACGAGCCAATCAGGCACTCCGGATGGGCGGACAACAAGGCGTTGTCGCAGGCCCGGGCGCAGGCGGTGGCCGACCACCTCATCCAGCAGCACGGGATCGACCCGGCGCGGTTGACGGTCATCGGCTACGGCGAGGAGCGGCCGGTCGCGGCGAACGACACGTCGGACGGCCGCCGGCAGAACCGCCGCGTGGAAATCATCATCCTGCCGAGGGCGTCGGAGTCCGCGTACGAAGCGGAGGCCAAACGCGTCCGGTCCGACGCCGGCTACGCCAAGTAATCGAGCGAGTCTACGGCCATGCCGCGCGTCGTCGCTGTGACACTCAGTGTGGTGGGAGCCCTGGTCGTCGTGCTGGCGGTGGCCCTTGGGATGGTCGGGTCCCAGTTCGATCAGCTGCGCCTCTCCCAGGATGACCTGCGGTTCGCGTACGAAGACCTGCGGCAGCACCTGAGTACGGTCACCCAGGAACGGGATCGCCTCGCCACGGAGATGGAGCGGCAGGAGCGCCGCGTGTCGCAGCTGCGGGCGGAGCTGGATCGGCTGGAGCGTCCGCCGACGACCGTCCTCTCCGCCTCGGACCCCGCCGCCTCGGTCGGCACCCCGTGACCCCCCGGCATCTCGCCATCATCATGGACGGCAACGGCCGGTGGGCCCAGGCCCGCGGGCTGCCGCGCGTCATGGGGCATCGCGCGGGCGTCGAGGTCGTGCGCCGCGTCGTCGAGGCCTGCTACGAGCTGGGCATCGAGGTGCTGACCCTCTACGCCTTCTCGTGGGAGAATTGGGATCGCCCCCAGGCGGAGATCGACGAGCTGATGGCGCTGCTCGACCAGTTCATCCGGCAGGAGACGCCGTCGCTGCACCAGCGCCGCATCCGGCTGCACGCCATCGGACGGCTCGACGAACTGGCACCCGCCGCCCGCGAGAGCCTGCAGCGGGTCATGGCCGAGACCGCCGCGTACGATCGGATGACGCTCACCCTCGCCCTCAGCTACGGTGGGCGCCAGGAGATCGTGGACGCCGCCCGGCGGATCGCCCGCCTGGCCCGCGACGGCCGGCTGGACCCCGAAGCCGTTGACGAAGCGCTCTTCGCCGACCAGCTCTACACCGTCGGGCTGCCGGATCCGGATCTGCTGATCCGGACCTCCGGCGAGCAGCGGCTCTCCAACTTCCTCCTCTGGCAGTCCTCCTACGCCGAGCTGTACCTGACGCCGACGCTCTGGCCCGACTTCACCCGCCAGGAGCTCCTGGAAGCGGTGGCCGAGTACGAGCGGCGCGACCGCCGCTTCGGCCGCGCCGCCCACGCCAGCCAGCGCTAAATGCACAACCTTCCGAAGCGACTGCTGAGCTCCACCGCGCCCATCGGGCTGGTCCTGGCGACGCTCTTTTGGTTTCCGCTCTGGGTGTTCGTCCTCGTCGTGGTCGGGTTCATCGCGGGGGCGCTGTACGAGTTCTTCACGATGGTCCGCAACCGCGGCATCCTGGTGCACCGGCCGCTGAGCATCGCGCTGGGGGTGGTCTTCGCCTTCCTGGTGGCGTGGCGATCGCTGGTTGAGCGCGGGCTGCTGCCGAT
>CAYJWO010000051.1:0-6298 GCA_964373825.1 uncultured Planctomycetales bacterium | reverse complement strand
CCGATGCGGATGGGTTCAGGCCCACTCTTCATAGTGAATCTGGGGTTTTGGCACGCCGGCGGCTTCGAGGTCCCGGGCGACGGCGCGCACGACCTCCTGCCACCCGCAGATGTAGAACTGCTTGCTGGGGATGTTGTTGATGTACTTGCGGAACAGCTCCTGCACGTGGCCGACGTCGCCAGACCACGTCTTCGGGCGGCTGACGATGGGCAGGTAGTGAAAGGTGTGCTGGAGCTGGGCGATGGACCGGAACTCCGATTCGTAGAGCAGCGCGTGCTCGTACCGGCATCCAAACAGCAGCCAGAGGTCGCGGGTGACGAAGCGGCGGATGAGGTGCTTGATCATCGAGCGGAAGGGTGCGACACCGGTGCCGGTGGCCACGAAGACCGGGTCGTAGTCGATCGGCTCCTGCAGCAGGAACTTGCCGTGCGGCCCGGAGATGGACAGCTCCGCCCCCTCCTTGAGCTGCCAGAAGTACGTGGACGCAATCCCTCCATCTGCGTGCTGGATGCACAGGTCCAGCGTGTGGGGTTCATGGGGCGGGGAGGCAATGGAGTAGGCGCGCTTGACCACCTGGCCGTCCTTGGGGACGTTGACGATGATGAACTGGCCGGCCTGGAACGTGATCGCCTGGGGCTCGACGAGCTTGAGGCGAAACCCCCGGACGTTGTAGGCTAGGCTGTCGATGCGCTCGAGGACCGCGCGATACGTAGTCGCTGCCATGATACAGGGAGTGAAGCGGCGCTATTGTAACAGACGCGAGTCGTTGACGTCGATCGGCAGGTTTGTTATCGTGCCGAGGTCTCGATGAGTGCGCTCCCGCAGCTCCGGACGTTTCAGCGCTACCTCCTCGCCTGGTACCGCCGCTACCAGCGCGACCTGCCGTGGCGCCGTACCCGCGATCCTTACCGGATTCTCGTGTCGGAGGTCATGCTCCAGCAGACCCAGGTGGATCGCGTGGCCCCCAAGTACCGCGAGTTTCTTCAGCGGTACCCGACCGTGCAAGCACTAGCCCAAGCGCCCACCCCGGAGCTGCGCCGCGTCTGGCACCCTCTGGGATACAACGTGCGGCCGCTGCGCCTGCGCCGGATTGCCCAGCGGGTTCTGCGGGAGCATGGCGGCCGCATCCCCGACACCTACAACGGGTTGATCGCCATGGACGGGATCGGCCGCTACACCGCCGGAGCGGTATTGAGCTTTGCGTTTCGCCAGGACCATCCCACCCTTGACACGAACGTCGCCCGGCTGCTCTCCCGGTACTTCGGCATCCGCGGGCCGCTCAAGCGGGGCCGCACCCAGCGGCGGCTGTGGGCGATGGCTAGGGCGGTCATTCCGCCCGGCCAAGGGTACGTGATCAACCAGGCGCTGATGGATTTCGGTGCGTTGATCTGCACCGCGCGCGCCCCGCGCTGCCCCCGATGCGTGCTGCGGGGGTCCTGCCGCAGCTTCCCCGTGAATGGCCGTCCCACAGCCATCCTCGCTGCAGGTTGCCGTCGCCATCATTGAGCGGCGGGGGCGCGTCCTCGTCTGCCGACGGCGCAGCGCGGACGATTTCGACGGCTACTGGGAGTTCCCCGGGGGCAAACGGCTGCCCGGGGAAACATGGACGGCGTGCCTGCGGCGCGAGGCGGCGGAAGAGCTTGGGGTGCGCCTGCGGGACATCCACCTGATCGACCAGCTGCGGCACACCTATCCCTCCCGCCGGGTGACGTTTCGCCTCTTTCGCTGCGCGCTCGCCTTCGGCCGTCCCACGCCGTATAGCGCCACGGCGTTGCGCTGGGTGGCACCAGGCGGGTTGGGGCGGTTGCGATTCCCGCCGGCGAATCGGCGGTTTCTCCCCGGCGTCGTCGCGGCGTTGCGGAACGCCACTCGCCGTGCTACAATGACTTCTCGGCCGTACAAACCCATCAGGAGGCGACCATGATTCAACTCAGCCCCACCGCATCAGAAACTATCCGCCATCGTCTTCAGGAGACCAAGGGAGGACCGCTGGCCTTGCGCATCGGCGTCAAGGGCGGCGGGTGCTCCGGCATGACCTACGTGCTGGACCTGGACAGTGCGACGCCGAAATCCGACGATCTCGTCTTCACCCAGGACGGCATCACCATCCTCATCGACGGCAAGAGCCACCAGTATCTCGACGGGGTAACCATCGAGTACCGCAATAGCCTGATGGGTGGTGGCTTCGAGTTCATCAACCCGCAGGCCAAGAAGTCGTGCGGCTGCGGGACGTCGTTTTCGGTCTAGCCGCACCCCCCCATCTTCCAACGTCGTCACCGTGGCACCCCACGGGTTCGCCCGGAGGGGTCCCATCGCCTCGAGTGTGACCCATGTCTGTGAGTAAGACCCAACTGCGGGATACCGTGCGCGAGCGCCTGGGCGAGGCGCTGTGCGTCGTCGTCTCGAACCGGGAGCCGTACATCCACCGGTTCGACGGCGAGCAGATCGTCTGCCAGGTACCGGCGGGAGGGCTGACCATGGCCTTGGATCCGGTCATGCGCGCCTGCGGCGGCCTGTGGGTCGCCCATGGCGGCGGCACGGCGGACCGCCAGGTCGTCGATGCCAACGACCACATCGACGTCCCTCCGGAGGATCCCTCGTATACCCTGCGGCGCGTGTGGCTGAGCAAGCCGGAAGAGGACGGCTACTACTACGGGTTCGCCAACGAGGCGCTCTGGCCGCTCTGCCATCTCGCCTACACCCGGCCCGTCTTCAACACGTCCGACTGGGAGACGTACCGGGCGGTCAACCGGAAGTTCGCGCAGGCGGTGCTCGACGAAGTGGGAGACCGGCGCGCGTTCGTCTTCATCCAGGACTACCACCTCGCGGTCCTCTCCCGGATGCTCAAGCGGCCGAACCTGCGCGTGGCCCAGTTCTGGCACATCCCGTGGCCGAACCCGGAGACGTTTCGCATTTGCCCCTGGGCGAGCGAGGTGGTGGACGGGCTATTGGGCAACGACCTGCTGGGATTCCAGATCCGCTACCATTGCCAGAACTTCCTGGACACGGTGGACCGAGTCGTTGAGGCGCGCATCGACTACGAGCGGTCCGTCGTCACCCGCGGCGGCGGCGTCACCCGGGTCCGCGCGTTTCCCATCAGCGTGGACTTCGACGAGATCACCCTGCGGGCGCAGAGCCCCGAGGTGACGGCGGAGATGGATCGGTTGCGCCGGCAGTACGGCCTGCGGGACATGATCGTCGGGCTCGGCGTGGACCGCATCGACTACACGAAGGGGATCCCGGAGCGCCTGCGGGCGATCGACCGGATGCTGGAGCGCCACCCGGAGTTTCACAAGCGCTTCGTGTTCGTCGAGGTGGGTGTGCCCAGCCGCACGCAGATCGAGGCGTACCACTACCTCAACCAGGAGATCGAGAAGCTCATTGAGTCCATCAACTGGAAATACGGCTCAGACGCGTGGAAGCCGGTGGTGAAAATGGAGCGGGAGGTCTCGGCCTTGAGCCTCCAAGCCTGGTATCGGTTGGCGGACCTGTGCGTCGTCAGCTCCCTCCACGACGGGATGAACCTTGTCGCCAAGGAGTTTGTCTCATCGCGGGTGGAGGAAGATGGCGCGCTCGTGCTCAGCCAGTTCACCGGCGCCTCGCGGGAGCTGCTTGAAGCGGACATCCTCAACCCCTACGACACAGACGCGCTCGCGGAAGGGGTGTTCCGAGCCGCCACCATGACGATGGATGAGCAGCGGCGTCGGATGCGTCGCCTGCGGACCCGCGTGCGCGACCAGAACATCTACCGCTGGGCCAGCCAAGTGCTGACCGCCCTCTTCCAGCTGGAGTTTCAGGAGGTCTAGCGTCATCGCTCGATCCGCGCTTCGTTCGTGGTCCGTGTTCGCCCCCCGCCTGGCTCGGTCCGTTCGGCTGCTGCTGCTCTGCGATTACGATGGGACGCTCACGCCCATCGTGGCCCGGCCGTCGCACGCACGCCTGCCGCGCGCCACGCGCGCGCTGCTGCGTCAACTCGCTGGCCGACCGAAGTTGCAGGTCGGCGTTGTCAGCGGGCGCGCCGTCCGGGACGTGCGGGCGTTCGTGCGGCTCCCGGGCCTGATCTATGTCGGCAACCACGGCTGCGAAATCCTGGGCCGACACCTCTCCTTCATCCATCCGCAGGCGGTTCGGGCGAAGCCTCGACTGCAGCGCATCAGCCGGCAGCTGGCTGATGCGCTGCGCGGTATACCCGGCAGCCTCGTGGAGCCAAAGGGGCTGTCGCTGAGCGTCCATTGGCGACGGGTGCCGCCCGCCGCGGTCAGGCGATTCCATCGGATCGTGCGGGACGTGCTGCGGCCATGGGTGTCGAGCGGGCAGGTGCGCATCACCCGAGGCAAGTGCGTCGTGGAAGTCCGGGCACCGGTCGCATGGGACAAGGGGCGCGCGGTTTCGTGGCTGTCGCGCAGGCTCCGGCGGGATAGACGACTGGCCTTATGCTACGTGGGCGACGACCGGACGGATGAGGACGCGTTCCGAGTCGTCAACCGGCTCGGCGGCGTCTCGGTGAAGGTGGGGGGCGGGCCGACGTCAGCCAGGTGGCGGCTGGCCGGTCCTGCCGAGGTGCGCGCGTGGCTCAGACGGCTAAGCGCTGCACGGGCCACCCGCTGACGCGATGAGCGCTCGATACGATTGGGCCTTTGTCGATCTGGGGCGAGTTCTCGTGGATTTCGACGCGGCAGGCCTTGTGGCGCGCATCGCCCAGCGGCTGGGGAGGCCGGCGATCGAGGTGGAGCGCGCCGTCTACGACCCCGAACTGCTCATCCCGTTTGAGCTCGGACGGATCACCCCACAGACCTACTACCAGGGGCTCAAGACGCGGCTGCCACTTCCGTGGGCGTATCCGGAGTTCGTCGCCGCCTGGAACGGCATTCTTAGCGAGCGAACCGACACCATCCAGCTCGTGCAACGGCTCGGCCGGCACGTCCGATTGCTCGCTTTGTCCAACACGAACTGCCTGCATATCGAGCAGGTTCGCAGCCGCTATGCGTCGCTGGCGATGCTGGAGCACTGGGTGGTGTCGTGCGAGGTGGGATGTCGCAAGCCGGACCCGGCGATCTACGAGCTAGCCCTTCGGCGGGCAGGAGTGCCAGCGAGTGCGGCGGTCTACATCGATGACTTGCCAGAGCTGGTCCAGGCGGGCCGCCAAGCGGGGCTCACCGCGATTCGCTTTGAGGGTACGGACCAGTTGCAGGCAGCACTGAGAGCGTTAGGCTTTACACTCTAACAGGAGGCCGGCCGATGCGCGCGGAAGCGATCCCGTACCGTCGCATCCTGTTTGTGTGCGTCAACCGGCGGGACCCGGGGCAGGTCTGCTGCGCGCACCGCGAAAGCGAGGCGATCGCCGCCGCCCTCAAGGCGCGCGTCAAGGCGCTCGGGGCGTCACGTCACGTGCGGGTGAGCACATCCGGCTGCCAGGACGTGTGCGCCCGGGGACCCAACGTCATGGTGTTCCCCGACAACGTCTGGTATCATGGCGTCACCCCGGGCGATGTCGACCGAATCGTTCAGGACGTCACGCGAGACCTTCTGTAGAAGAGGAGCCCCAGGAGGAGCAGGGCGAGGCCGAAGCACGCCTCTCGAGCTTGGGTCACCGCCACGGACGCGAGGAATCCCGCCATGGTCACCAGGAAGATCGCCGGGGTGAGCGGATAGCCCCACGCGCGGTACGGCCGGAAGCGTGTTGGCTGGGTCCGCCGCAGTTTGACCACGCCCCATACGGTCATCACGAAGAAGACCGAGATCGCCAGCGTCGAGTAGGTCATGATCTGATCCAGCGTCTTGGTCAGCACGAGCCCCACGGCGATGACCGCATTGGCCCAGAGGGCGAGGGCGGGAGTGTGGTAGGTTGGATGCACCGTGCCCAGTCGGGCGAACAGCGCGTGATCCTTGCCGATCGCGTAGAGGATGCGCCCCCCGGTCAGGACGTAGCCGTTGAGCGCGCCGAACGCTGAGCACGCCACCATCCAGGCGATGAACCGCCCGCCCGCCTCCCCCCACACCTGCCGCATCGCGGTCGCGGCCACCATCCGCTCCTGGGGCAGCTGTCCCATGGGAATGAGCCGCAGGTAGCTCCAGTTGACGAGCAGGTAGAGCGCCGTGACGAGCAGCACCCCGCCGATGATCGCGCGGGGTACTGCGCGCGTGGGGTCGCGCACCTCTTCCGCCACGTAGGCGGCCTCAGTCCACCCGCCGTACGTCCACAGGACGAACACGAACGCCGTACCCAGAGCACCCCACGAGGGGACTCCTGCCGACGCCACCGACGCCATGGCCGGTGTTGCCCCGCCGAGCGCGGTCA
>CAYJWO010000050.1:0-6315 GCA_964373825.1 uncultured Planctomycetales bacterium | reverse complement strand
AGCCGCTCCCGATGCCGCCAGAGCCACTTCTCCTGCTTCGGCACTCCCAGCCCGGCCAGAAGAATGTGCGGTCTCGCCTCCCGAATCCGTTCCAGCAGCCGCGCCTCCTGCTCCGGCCGCCAGTAGCCGTGATGCGCGCCCGCGATCTGCAGGCCCGGATGGTCCCGCCTCAACCGCTGCGCCGCCCGACGCGCCACCCCCGGCCGACCGCCCAAGAAGAACACCCGCAGGCCCCTCGCCTCGCACATACGGCAGAGTTCTGGCAGGGAGTCGCCGAGCGTGATCCGTTCGGGCAATGGATGGCCGCTCAGCCGAGACGCCCACACGACTCCGGCGCCGTCTGCGTACACCAGGTCCGCGTGGTGGAGAATCGACCGGTACTTTCGATCCAGCACGGCCTGGTTCACTCCATCCGCGTTCACGTAGCAGACCAGGTGTGATCCGCCGTCTGCAGCCAACTCGCCCACCTGCTGCACCAACTGCGGCGCGGTGAGCACGTCCACGGCAATCCCGAGCACACGGCTGCGCGTCCTCATCATCTCACCTGAACCAGCGACTCACGTCTCCGACCGGGACCGCCCGGCGGGCTTGGATCATCCGACGCTGACGCCACAAGTGGGGGAGCAGTCGCACGACCCCGGCATGCGCCCACAACACGGACGGCTCAACCACGAGGCTGTACCAGAACGCCCGCACCTCAAACCAGAGGATCGGCAGGAGATCACGCGTCAATGTCTGCCAGGTCTCGTGCTTCACCATCAAGCAGTATCGGTTGCGCCGTTGCAGCCGCCTCAGCCATCGCGACTGCCGATGGCGGGTCCCCGGCGCATACCGGCGGACGTGATAGCCGACCGCCCGTGGCGCCGTCACCGCTTTCCAGCCTCTCCACCGCGCCCGCCATCCAAGATCTACCTCTTCCCGATACATGAAGAACGCCTCGTCAAAATAGGCATCGCCGATACGGATGTCCTCGAGCATCGCCCGCCGGTACAGCGGTGCGGCCCCATCCGGAGCGAAGATCTCCTCGCTGCGATCATACTGGCCGCGATCCACCTCGCCGTAGCCGCGCAACGAAACGCGCCGATCCCGGTGCACCACGAGGCCCATGGAATCCAGCCGGCGCTCCGTTCCTTCGCTGCGCGCCGCCATTTGGTAGAGCTTCCCCTGCACCATCCCGATGCGCGCATCGGCGTCCATCACCCGGACCGCCTCCTCAATGAAGGAGGGTTCCAGCACCACGTCGGCGTTCAGCAGCAGGAGGTACTCTTCTCGAGTCTCCCGTAGACCACGATTGTAGCCACCCGTGTAACCGTAATTACGATTCAACAGTTCAGCGTGGAAGCGTGGGAACTCCAACTCCAACATCTTTGCGGACCCATCGGTTGAGCCGTTGTCAACGATGACAATCTCAGCAGGAGGGTGGGTCTGTCTCTCTAGTGAGTTGAGACACTCCTGCAGATACTCCCGTTGATTCCAATTCAACACCACGGCTGACACGCGCGCCTCGGTCATTCCCTTCGGCTATCACCTCGCAGCGCTCCTCCCGTCGGATGGAACGCTCTAGCTGACCGAGGCCCCCGCTGCAGCACCTGCGACCACTCCCCACGCAACAGCCGACCGATTTCGGCCAGGTATCGACGCCGCTTGCTTCGCTTCGCTGGTAGGAACGGATACGTCACTACAACCACAATGATCTCAATGATGGTCCCCAGGCCTACCAGTGCGGTGACCACTAGCGCCATGGCCCAGCCGTGATGCTTATGGAAAAACCGAACCATGCTTCGCGTGAAGAGGTACCGCCGCAGCACAAAATCCAGCTGTGATGTGCTCCCCTCGGTGCGGTGCGTCACGGTCGCTCCAGGGAAGAAGAAGAGTCGGTAGCCATGCTGTCGCATCCGATAACACCAGTCCACATCTTCAAAGTAGAGGAAGAAGCCCTCGTCGAGACCGCCGATCTGGTCAACCACATTGCGCCGTACCATGAAGGCTGCTCCTGGGGGTTGATCGACCTCACAGAGCGCGTTGTGGTTCTGGTGTTCCCAGTTGCGTTCCACCAGGCTGGGTAAGCGATGCGCCAGTCCCTTCAAGGGCGTGTAGAAGAAGAGTACCTGCAGCAGCGATGGGAACTTCCGGTACAGTCCAACACGCTGCAGCTGGCCGTCGGGATATGCCAACCGTGGACCGACTCCTGCCGCCTCTAGGTGTTGATCTAAGAAATTCACCATGGCGGACAGCGTCTCTCGCTGCACCATGGCGTCGGGATTCAGCAACATGACGTAGCGTCCTCGGGCTAATCGCAGCGCTTGGTTGTTAGCGGCCGCGAACCCTCGATTGTCGTCGTTGGCGATAACATGTACGTGAGGGAAATCCCGCCGCACCATCTCAACGCTCGTGTCTGAAGAACCATTGTCCACTACCCAGACCTCGTGTTGAGTATCGTGGGCGTACTGCTGTAGGGCTGTTAGGCACTGACGGAGCAAACACTCACTGTTCCAGTTCACGATGAGTACCGAGACGTCCGTTGAGTGATTGGTCGACATTCAGTCTGTGCGCTTCTTCGGCCGTTGGGCCACACACACAAGTTCCTCCCCCTGCCCAAGACGCGCCAGCAACGAGATGCCACACCGCTCCAGGTAAAGCAGCCAGCGCATGAGCGGTGCTGGATGTCGGATATAGTCGAAATTTTCGTGGAGGGAAACTTCCGGCTTCCCCCAGCATCGGCGTACACCATTGAGCAGCCATTGCATCGCGCTGGTTGCTGGTAACTCGGTTGTCTTCATCCGGACAACGCTCCACCCCGCTACCCTGAGCATCCACCTGAGGCTCCGCTGGCTAAAATGCCACCGATGATACGGATGGGCGATATGAAACCACCTCCCCCTGAACCAGTTCGCATACAGTGAATTGCGATTAGGAACTGCGATAAAGAGCAGACCGTGAGATGCTGTGACGTCATGGAGGGCCCGTAGGAGGGTAAGGGGGTCATCGAGGTGCTCCAACGTATGCCTCAGGGTCACGGCATCAAACCCGCCCTCCCAACCCTTCGGATCGCTTGGAGTCCCCTCAGCGGTGATGGGACATCCCGTCCTTTCCTGCGCTCTCCGCGCTGCATAGGCTGAAGGCTCGAGCCCTTCGGCGCGCCACCCTCGAGCGGTCGCCACTTCCAGCAACAAACCAAGCCCCGTTCCAACGTCCAGGAGGCGCCCTGGCGTTCGGTAGCACTCGATGAGATCGAGCAGACGCTCCTGGCGACGACGTTCAAACACCTCTTGCAGACCTTGACAGCCTTCGAAGTACGACGATCCATAGAGGTCATCACAAGCACGGGCATCAGGCTGGGGGTCTGGGAACCCGATGTCGCAGTGGCGACAGGAGACAATGCGCACCGCCCCAAGGTGACACCAGATCTTCAGCCGTATATCCTCGCACAGCAAGCATCGATCGCTGGGTTTCTCCTGGATCGCAGCGCGCATCAATCAGAAGCGGTGGTCGGCCGACGGCGCATCCAAACAGCCAGCAGATACACAAGAGTAAACAAGACCGCGGTCCCAAGAGCGGCTTCGCCTTGAGGCCATGTAAGATGCCCATTGGCGAGCCCGATTGCTACCGGCACGCCAGCCGCCACCAACGTGGGGCGGATGATACCCCAGTAGGTGGACAGTCCTCCCAACATCCGTCTAGCAAACACCAGCTGGATTGCCAGTCCCGTTGCCTCAGAGGTCACTGCTGCGGCCGCCGCCCCGGCGGGACCATGGAGCGGAATCCACCAAGCGTTCAGGGCAACGTGGAGCGCGGTATTCAGAATGGCCCAAGGGACGAATGCCCCCACCCGCGGGCTCACCAGAATAACGGAGCCGACTGGTGCGCTAAAGCTGAACAGCGTTACCCGCAGAAGCAAGAGTCTCAGTGGGGTGGCCGCCTCGACGTACCCACTGCCATAGAGAGCCGCTAACAGCGCATGGCCGTTCGCTCCGATGAGGAGAATGAGAGGTACCATAATACCTACTAAAACCACGGCGACAGCCTGATAGGTGTGGCGTAATCGCTCGCCCTGAAGCGACAATGCCGCTGCGGCAGGAAGGAACGCACCAGCCGAGCTGCTTGGGATGAACTGGAGAACGTCAACAATTTTCCATGCCGCATGGTACGTGCCGGCGTCCGAGAAGCTAAGCATTCCGGCGAGCAGGATGCCGTCAATGCGCAGTTGAACGGTCGAGAGAAGCAAGAGAACGGTGTAAGGCCACGCGCGCTTCCACACCCGGCCCAAGCCTAGGTCGAAGGTACCACGCCACTGTCTCAGAGCATCCCCCGGACGCGCCTGGACCAGCCAGAGGAACGCCAAGAGCTGACTGCCACCGTACGCCAGCAGGACTTCGGTCAGACCTCCACCACATCGAACCCCCAGGGCCGCTCCAGACACAAATATCGTGGTCGCCACCGTGGTTGTTGCAGCAGCTCTCACCATTCGCTGTTGAGCCTGCAGCCAAGCGAGAAGGCCTCCTGAGAGGCTCATGATGGCTACCGATGCTCCCGCTGCGTACGATGCCGTGGCGAGTCGAGCCTCAAGCCAGCCATATCGCACACAGATCCATAACCCCACACCCGAGGCGATTCCCAGGATTCCTCGCAGCACGAGCGTTTGCCTCAAGACCATCCCCCCGCCCGCCACATCCCGTCCCATCTCGCGCACCGCATACCCCGTGAGTCCGGCATCTGCCAGGCTAGCAAACAGAGCGATCATGCCCATGAGGAAAGCGTACTCACCGAACTCATGCGTCGACCATATCCGTGTCAGGTAAGCAACAAGTAACAGGAGGAGCAGCCGGTTTCCAAGCTGCGACCCGAGGAGTACCAGGCTATTCGCTGTGAGGCGGGATCGTTCGCGCATTCAACCCGGAAATCGTTAGCGGGCGGCAGTCGATCACAGGGCACGGACACGATGTTGGAGCAGTACCAGCGAGACGAGTGCAGCGGTTTCGGAACGAAACGTGGTCTGTCCCAGACGGACGGAATGGGCGCCAGCGTGGGTAGCCATGGCGACCTCTGAAGGACAGAAGTCACCTTCCGGACCAATCAGGAGGGTAACCGCTCGATCCCCCTGAGCAGCGTCTAGATGCTGCTCCATGGCTTCCGCCCCCTCTTGGAGCGTCAACAGAAACGCAAACTGGTCTCGCGCACTATCCAAGACAGCTCGTAGCGGGCGGGGGAGATCTACCGATGGAACGGTCGCTCGCCGACACTGCGCACATGCCGTAGCCACGATCCGTTGCCACCGGCGGACACGACCATGGCTGACGTCTCGGACGGTAGTGCGCATCGTTATCATTGGAATGATCCGTGCGACGCCCAACTCCGTGGCTTTCTCGAGCATCCACTCGAACCGCTGCGGCCGAATCAACGCTTGCGCGAGCGTTATCTGGAGGGTCGGAGGCGCTTGGTGGCGACGGGCCTGAATTGCGATCGTCAGGTGGCGGCGGCCGCTGCTGAAAACCACGCCGTCGTAGAGCGCTCCCTGGCCGTCGAGACACTCCAGGACATCCCCGACCTTCACACGCAGGACGCGCTGGAGATGGTGACGGGTGGCGGGGTCGCGGATCTCGATGCGGTCGCCGCGGACCGCCTCAGGAGGGACCACGACACGGGGCATGGCGGGTACCTAGGAAGCCGTGGAGCCGAGGGGGGGTCGAACCCCTGACCTCGTGAGTGCGATGGTCGTGATGGCCTATCGTCGTGTAGGTGTGGATTGCCAAGGGACGGCTTCACAGTGTTCGATAGATGTCTCGGCGGTGACGGACGTGGTGGATGGTAATCTGTTTGAGGTGGGTGTTCATCTCGTAGACGACCCGATAGTCTCCGATACGAATCCGGTAGAGCCGTTCGGCACCTGAGAGCTTCTCGCGCTGATGGGGAAAGGGACTGGTTCGTAGATTTTCAATCTTCTTCGTCAGGCGGGGCACGACTTCCTTCGAGAGATGGCGGAAATCTTTTTCGACCGATGGCTTGAAGACGAGACTATAAGAGGCCATCCCTCTTCAATCGTCGTCTCATCTCCTCCAGGCTCATGGGTGTTTCTTCTCGACGCTCAGCCACGACGGTCAAATCATGGAGATCTTCTTGGAGACGCCGATACTGTTTGAGCGACAGAATCACCGCGGTTTTCCTGCCGGCTGGGTTGATCACGTACTGCTCATGCACGACTCCGCTCATGGTCTGCCCTCCCTACGTGAGAGTGTAGCATACCTTGCAAACAAAAAGGGTTGCGACATGTTATCGCAACCGCTTGTGTATACCGCTCATCGTATCAGATGCCAGCCA
>CAYJWO010000049.1:0-6335 GCA_964373825.1 uncultured Planctomycetales bacterium | reverse complement strand
GGTTCGGCGCCATGACGCGAAAGTAGATCACGGCGTTGACCTTGATGGAGATGTTGTCCTTGGTGATCACGTCCTGGGGCGGGACGTCCAGCGTGACCGTCCGCAGGCTGATCCGAATGATCCGGTCCAGGGGCCACAGGATGAAGATCAGCCCCGGCCCGGCCGGCTGCGGCAGCAGGCGCCCCAGCCGGAAGACGACCCCCCGTTCGTACTCCCGCAGCACCTTGACGCAGTTGACCGCCCACATGGCGGCCAAGATCACGGGAAACGCGAGCCCTCCAACAAACGGCATCAAGACCCTCCGGGTTGCTCCATCGGTTCCACGACTAAGGTGATTCCTTCCACGCGAAGGACCCGCACCGGACCACCCCGAGGCACCGGACGGGCGCTGCGGGCGCTCCACAGCGCTCCCTGGACGAACACCGTGCCGGCGGGATCCAGCGGCGTGCGCGCCTCGCCCACCTGTCCGCGCAACCCCTCGGCGCCGGTGGTCGTCGGCTGCGCCTGCGCGCGAAGGGCTTGCTGCACGAGGAGCAACGCGATCGCCGCCAGCGTTCCCACGGTGGGCACGACGACGCGCAGCGACACCCGCAGCGCCGGATCCGGCGACTCGAACAGCATGAGGCTGCCCAGCGTCAGCGCGACCACCGCGCCGAACCCCAGCAGGCCGCCGCTGACCACCTGCAGCTCGGCGATGAAGAGGGCGAGCCCCAGTCCGATCAGGGCGAGCGCCACGTAGCTGACCGGCAGCGACTGGAACGCGTAGAGCGCCAGGAGAAGGCAGATTAGCCCGGCGATGCCGGGAAACCCGATCCCCGGGTGCGTGAACTCGAAGATCAGCCCGAACGTTCCCAGCATCATGAGGAGGTAGGCGATGTTGGGGTTGGTGATGACGGCGAGGAACTGCTGGCGGCGGGTCATGGGCAGCTCGACGATGACGGCGTCCGCCGTGGCCAACTCCACCTCAATGCCGCCGATGGTCACGCGCCGCCCGTCGATCTGCCGCAGGAGCTGCGGGAGATCGGGTGCGACGAGATCCACGATGCGCTGGTGCACCGCCTCGACGTCGGTGACCGAGACGCTTTCCGTCACCGCCTGCTTGGCCCACACCTCGTTGCGCCCGCGCGCGGCGGCGATCGTCGTGATCCAAGCGACGGTGTCATTAAGGATCTTGTCTCCCATCGGGTCGCGCGTCTCTTCCTCAATGAGCTCTTCCTCCACCGGCTCCTCGGTCTCGCGCCGCCCGTCGGCCGGTTGGCGCAGCCGCTTGATGAGCTTCTTGAGCGGTCCCCCCTCGCCGCCGACCCCCACGGGGTGTGCGGCGCCGATGTTCGTCGAGGGGGCCATCGCGGCGACGTGGGCGGAGAGCGTGATGAACACCCCGGCGGAGCCGGCGCGCGAGCCGGACGGGGCGACGTAGACCACCACCGGCACGCGGGCGTTCATGATCCGCTTGACGATGGCGCGGGTGGAGTCCAGCAAGCCGCCAGGCGTGTCGAGCTTCAGGATGAGACAGGCCGACGCATCCTGCTCGGAGCGCTCGATGGCCTCCTCGATGTACTGCTGGGTCACGGGATTGATGATGCGGTTGTCCAGCTCGATCACGTTGACGTGCGCGGCTTCCGCCAAGGCGGGGAGGAGCCACAGGGGAAGAGCGCAGAGGACCAGCCGGTGTGTGCGCGTGTGACGCATGGGGATGCGATCTGGAGCAGACGGGGGTCGAACCCGTGACCTCCACAATGCCATTGTGGCGCTCTCCCAACTGAGCTACTGCCCCGAAGATCTCGTTGGGAACTCCTACGATAGCATGCGGGGAATTGGCGTGTCAATCGACCGCGTGGTAAGATGCGTTCGCTCATGAAGTTAGGTGTGCACGTTTCGATTGCCGGCGGCCTGTTGGAGGCGGTGGCCCGGGCCAAGCGGCTAGGCTGCACGACGATGCAGATCTTCAGCCGCAGCCCGCGAGGCGGTGCCGCCCCGTCGCTGCCCGCCGCCCTGGCCGCGCAATTCGATGCTGCGCGACGCGCGGCGGGGATCGATCCGCTGGCGGTGCACGGCCCGTACATCATCAACCTCGCGTCGTCCGAGGCGGCGATGTGGCGCCAGTCCGTCGCCCTCCTGCGAGACGAGGTGGCCCGCGTCGGGCGGCTCGGGGCGCAGTACTTGGTCGTGCACGTCGGCAGCCACCGGGGGCGGGGGGCGGCGGCCGGCATCGAGCGCGTGGCGCACGCGCTGAACCGCGTGATGGCGGAGGCCCCCGATGGGCTGACGCTGCTGCTCGAAAACACGGCGGGGTCCGGCCAGGGACTCGGTGCGTCGTTCGAAGAGCTGGCGGCGATCCGCGATCGGGTCGAGGCGAAGCCGGCGGTGGCCGTGTGTTTGGATACGGCGCACCTCTTCGCCGCCGGCTATCCGATCCACACCGACGAAGGGCTGGACGAGACGCTGCGCCGGTTCGACCGCATCGTCGGCGCGGAGCCGCTGCGGCTCATCCATTTGAACGACTCGAAGGTGCCGTTCGGCAGCCGGGTCGATCGGCACTGGCACATCGGCCAGGGCCACATCGGGCTGGACGCGTTCCGCCGGTTCGTCACTCACCCGCGGGTGCGCGCGCTGCCAATGATTCTCGAGACGCCCAAGTCCGGGGACGCAGACGATCGCCGCAACCTCGCCACCGTCCGGCGCCTGATGACGCCGAGCAGGGCATCCACGGGTGGAGCGAGCGCTCGCGTTTAGGCCCTTCGGCGCCGATCACGTCGCGGTGCTGGCGGCCACAGCGCTCGCGGCGATCCTGCTACTCTGTGGGCGCCGCCGGGTGCGTGCATGGCGGGATGATCGATGGCTGCGGCGGGGGCTGGCCTGCGGTGTGGGGGGCGGCGAGCTGGTCTCCTGGGCGGTGGGACTGGCCCAGGGGCGGTTCGTCTGGCCGCTGCAGCTGTGCGACGCGGCCCTCTGGGTGGCGGTGGCGGCGCTCTGGGACCCTCGGCCATGGCGCTGCGAGCTGGCGTACTTCTGGGGATCGGCAGGCAGCCTGCAAGCCCTCCTGACGCCGGACCTCCGCGAGCCGTTTCCGAACTTCTGGTGGTGGGTGTTCTTCGGTGATCACGTCGGCGCGCTTCTCGTCGCCATCTACCTGGCGGCGACCGGGCGGCTGGCGCCGACCGCTCGCAGCGTCTGGCGCGTGTGGGCGGTGACGAACGGTTACGCCCTGCTCGCCGGCCTGGTGAACTGGTGGGCGGGGACGAACTTCGGGTATCTCGCCCGCAAACCGCTCCAGCCAAGCCTCCTAGATTTCTTGGGGCCGTGGCCGTGGTATATTGTCGGGATGGAAGGGATCGCCTTGGGGTCGCTCTGGCTCTTTGCCGCGCCGTGGCTGCTCGCGAAGCGGCGGGCGGTATCGTGACACCATGAACGGGAGGGACGCGGGATGACACCACGTGTCGGTCGGGCCCTGGGGCAAGGGTTCTATGCCGCGAATCGAAGTTGGCCAGGCATCGCCGTAGTCCTGGCGATCTGGCTGTTGCTGGGGGGATTGGCATCGTTCCTTGTGGGGCTGACCGGGGTGCCGGCCGCATTGGGCGGCCCGGCAGAGGAGCTCGTGGCCATCGCACCCCCCGCGTTTGACGAGGAGCTCCTCGCGGACGTCGCACCGCTCACCGTGGAGATCCCGGCGGAGACGACCGAGACGACGGACGTGACCGTTGAGCCGGCCGCTCCCCCGGAGGATCTCTTCGACGAACTCGCCATCGGGGACGAGGATCTGGGACCCCTTGAACCATTGGCAGAGGCCGACGAGGAGCTCTTCGTGGATGAGGGCGGTCTCCCGGATGACCCGGCCCCTGGGCTGCCGACGGACGTCGCGGACTGGGCGGGCCGGGCCTGGCCAATACTCGCCCTCATCGCGGCACTCGGCCTCGTGTTGGTGGCGTTGGTGACCGGTGGGCAGATCGGTTACGTCGCGCAGGTGTTGTCGAATCAGCGGACCCAGCTCTCGACGCTGTGGCGCAGCGGCGGGCGGGCGTTCTGGCGCGTGCTCGCGGCCACGGGGCTGTCGCTGCTCGCCGCCGCCGCCGTCATGGTCGCGCTGATCGGCGCGGGATTCCTGGCGGACGCCGTGACCGCGGACGGCCCGGAGTGGCTCGCCGGCCTGCTGGGTACGCTCGTCACCGCCGCCGTCTTCCTGCCCGTCACGTGGCTCGCGGTGCGGCTGCTGCTCTGGATGGTGCTCATCGTGACGAAGTCCATGGGGCCGGTGGCCGGGCTGGCGGCGAGTTTCAAGGCGATGCGAGGCCACTGGTGGCGCGGCTTTGGCTTGGTGGTCGCCATGGCGCTCATCTCCTACGGGGTGTCGCAGGCGTTCAACGCGCTCGGCGGGATCGGCGATCTCCTCGGCGGGGCGGGCGGGGCGGCGGTCGGGGCGATCGTCAGCGTCGCCGGCACGACGGCCAGCCTCTACCTTGGGTTCGCCTTTACCGGGGCGCTCCTCCAGTTCGCGAGCGACCTCGAGGCCGTCGTACCGTCCGGATGACGAAAGAGCAGCGGCAGGCGGTCCGCCTCAAGGCGCGCTTGACGACGACCTTGAAGTTCCTCAACGCGGACGTGGAGCAGCGAGCCCTCACGCAGAACATCGGCGGCGGCGGCATCTGCGTGGTGACGGAGGCCAGCGAGGCCGTAGTGAGCCCGGGGACACCGCTCGAGGTGGACGTGACCCTCCCCGACCACCCCACGCCGATCCGCTTCCTGGCCGCCGTGGCCTGGAGCCGTCCGGTAGCGCCCTCGAGCCCGTCCGGAAGCCGGCTGGCGATCGAAGTCGGATTGCGCATTGTCAGCATGGACGCGCGGGACCGGCAGCGGATGGCTCAATACGCCGAGCTGCACGCGCTGCCGCCCGGTGCGTAGCGCCTCCACGCCTCACCCCGCCATCGCGCATGGGCAGCTGGTACCCGTTTCAGACGATTGAGGCCAAGTGGCAGCGCCACTGGATGGCGCAGCGTAGCTTCCAGGCGGTGGACCACGACCCGAAGCGCCCCAAGCTCTATCTCCTCGACATGTTCCCGTACCCGTCGGGTGTTGGCCTTCACGTCGGGCATCCGGAAGGGTACACCGCCACCGACATCATCGCCCGGTACAAGCGCCTCCAGGGGTACAACGTCCTGCACCCAATGGGCTGGGACGCCTTCGGGCTGCCCGCCGAGCAGTACGCGATCGAAACCGGCACGCACCCCGCGGTGACCACGCGCAAGAACATCGAGACCTTCCGCCGGCAGATCCTGCGGTTCGGCTTTGCGTACGACTGGGACCGGGAGATCAACACGACCGATGCGTCGTACGTGCGCTGGACCCAATGGATTTTCCTGAAGCTCTACGAGCGCGGCCTGGCGTACCTCGCGGCAGCACCCGTCTGGTGGTGCCCGTCCTGCGGGACCGTGCTGGCGAACGAGGAGGTCATCGACGGCCGCTGCGAGCGCAAGGGGCATCCGGTGGAGCGCCGACCGATGCGCCAGTGGATGCTGAAGATCACCGCCTACGCCGACCGGCTGCTGGGGGGTCTTGACGCGCTGGACTGGCCCGAGCACATCAAGCAGATGCAACGCCACTGGATCGGCAAGAGCGTGGGGGCGGACGTGTGGTTCACGATGGAGACGGCGACCCAGCCGCAGGTCAAGGTGTTTACCACGCGCCCCGACACGCTGTTTGGAGCGACCTATCTGGTGTTAGCACCGGAACACGACCTGGTGGATCAGGTGACGACCACGGAATGCCGTGAGGCCGTCGAGCGCTACCGCCGGGAGGTGATCAAGGTGACAAAGGAGGACATCCTCCGCGTCGCGCGCGCGCACCTCCGGCCCGAGGCGCTCACGCTCCTCGTCGTCGGGAAGCAGGCGAAGTTTGACCAGCCGCTCGACCGCCTTGGGCCGGTCCACACCATCACGCTCAAGGACGAGGCCGGCCGTGGAGATTGAGATCGTTCAAGGCAGTATTCTCGAGGCGGACGCCGAGGCGATCGTGAACCCGGCCAACAGCCGGGGCGAGATGGGTGGCGGCGTGGCCGGCGTGATCAAGCGGGCGGCGGGCCAGGCGGTTGAAGACGAGGCGGTCAAGCAGGCCCCGATCCCGGTTGGGACGGCGGTGGTGACCTCCGGCGGGAAGACCCGGTTCAAGGCGGTCGTCCATGCCCCGACGATGGTGAGGCCGGCCGAGAGGATCCCGGTCCAGAATGTCGCCGCTGCGACCCGTGCGGCGCTTCGCCTCGCTGATGAGCGGGGAGTCACCAGCCTCGCGATGCCGGGCATGGGGACCGGGGTCGGCGCGGTGCCGCCTGACGATGCGGCGCG
>CAYJWO010000048.1:0-6390 GCA_964373825.1 uncultured Planctomycetales bacterium | reverse complement strand
TGGCGTACCGGCTGTTCTTGCCCTCCAGCCCCATCCACACCCACGAGATGCCCAGGCGCACCAGTTGTTCGATGGGGTAGGATTGCACCACGTGCGCCGAGCTGAAGACGTACAACGACCACGACTTGCTATGCGTCTCGATCAGCTCCAGGAGCCGCAGGGCGCGCTTTTTGTGCAGCAAGAAGTTCTCATCCATGACAAAGAATGAGCGGATTCCCATGCGCTGCTCGATGCCGCACATGATGTGGAACAGCTCCTCGCCGGTCTCATAGAAATTGATGAACTTCCCCTTGCCCCCGAACATCGCGGAAGTCGCGCAGAAATTGCACCCCATCGGACAGCCGACGGAGGGCAGCAGGGCGGCGGCCACGTCACGCCCGCTGTTTTTCGCCTGGAACCCCATCACCCGCGTGCCGATGGCCGACGAGATCAGCGGATGGCGGATCGGCTGTGTGGGGTCCTCGCCCAGGAACCGGCGGAACCACCGCACGCCTTCTCCTGGGACGACGTAGTCCGCATCGACGTACTGGGCCAGGCCGGGCCTATTGGCGATATGGCCCCCCACGACAATCGTCGCGCGAGGCAGCTGGTCCCGCACCAGGCTGCACATCTTCTTGACCTTCTCGATATTCGGCAGAATCGAGCTGATCCCGACGATGTCATACTCGAAACTTTTCAGCTCGCTGATGAAGCGCTCCAGCGTTGGGAAATCCAACAGGGTGCAGGGGGCGCTGATGTTGGCCTGGATCAGCATGATGCCCCAGGAGCGGTGGAACATGCGCAGGGAAAACGGCCCCTCCGCGCGCGTGACCTGGTTCTGATACAGCTCCATCGGGTTGAGGGCCCGGCTGCCGTACTCGTCATCCCGGGCGTATGGCCCGAAGACGCTCGTCAGCAAGACCGTTGCGCGTGACCCCAACGGATGGACGGATGCTGGAAGTCCGACCACGTGGGGCGTGTCAGCCATGGTGTTCATGCGATCTCTTGATCTCCTGTGTGCACAGGGTGTCCGGGTAGGGCCAAGTGCCGCGATCCGCCGTGAAGGCGCAGTCGAGGCGGAAGCACTCCTGATCCTTGTCGAGGCAGTTGACGATCCGCCAGGTCCCATCCGACTGCCGCGTCACGATCGCCCACACGCGCTGGCCGAGGAACTGGCACCACACGGGCTGATACCGCAGGCGCGCGTCCGAGTCTCCGTTCATGCGCGCCGCCGCTCCAACTGATTGATCAGTTCCCGGCTGTCCATGCCGTGCCGCCAGGCCACTTCGTCAAGACAGTGGCATCCCTCGTAGGGGACGTTGATGAACAGCCGGTCGAAGACCGGCTGGGTCTCCGGGTGCTCTCGCAGCACCCGGTTCACGCTCATCGTCTCTTCGAGCGCATCCGTCTCACCGACCGCCGGGACGGTCTCCTGCCGTCCCTCCGCGCCGACGAACCGCTCGACGGCGGGAAACAGGTCCCGTTCCTCCTCCGCCATGTGCTCCCGAAGCCCGCGGATCGTCGTGAGCAGTGCTGCCTCAATCCGGGAGAACTGCGACCCCTCGGGGCCCAGGAACATCCCGTTGATGGCCCGCAAGTGCTCCGGCTCGTCGCGATGCGCCAGGGCCGCGGCCTCTCGCGCGCCGGAAGGGAGGACCGCGCGGCATCGGGCCAGCACCCGCTCCTCCCGCCGGATATGGTCCGTCAGCTGGCACGCCAGCGAGAAGCACATCTCCCGCAGGACGAACCACGAGCCCGGGCCCATCCTGAGCGCGGATTCGATCAGGGCGAACTTGGTGGACAAGAGCTGATGGTCCCGCTTGAGCCGGTCAATCGCGCGCATCGCACCGTATCTCCCTGTGCAGCCTGTTGGCGGACTAACGCTCACTGTAGGCAAGATGGAGGAAAGGGTCTATGACGGGCGTCATGCGAGGCGCCCGAGGCGGGACAAACTAGGCGGCGCGGCGGCGCAGGGCGGTGAGCCCGGTGAATCCGAGGAAGGCGAGCTCCGCTAGGACGTAGCCGATCAGCAGCGGCGGCAGCGGCTTGGCGTTACCGCCCGCGTAGCTGTGGAGCCCGACGAGATAGAAACTCACGCCATAGTACGTCATCAGCAGCAGGAAGAAGCCGCCGATCGTCGCCAGGGACAGTCCGACGCCGCGCAGCCACCCGGCGAAGCGCCCGTGGAGCAGCGCGATGTACCAGAGCAGCGTGATGAGCGCCCACGTCTCCTTGGGATCCCACCCCCAGTACCGGCCCCACGAGGCGTTGGCCCACACCGCCCCCAGCATGATCCCGGCGGCCCGCGGGGCGGCGCCGACCTGCAGCGTCCGGGACAGGCACAGCTCCAGGGTCGGCAGGATGGCGGCCCGAGCCCCCCGGGCAAGATAGAGGCCGCCGTGCACGTGCGCCAAGACCGCGGCAAGCGCGATCGCGCCGTAGCTGGCGACGATCGTCAGCACGTGAATCGTCAGCCACAGGTTGCTGCGCAGGACGGCGACGATGGGCGTGATGCTGGGGTCAAGCGGCAGCCGGTCCGCCAGGGCTAAGGTGATCGCGGCGAGCGCTGAGGCGGCGATCGCGAAATAGCGCGCGCGATAGACGCGTTCAAACACCAGCGCGACGACGACACCCGCGAACGGCAGCCACAGCATCGTCTCATAGAAGTTTGCCACCGGCGGCCGCCCGCCCAGGAGGACTCGCAGGAAGATCCCGGCGGCGTGCAGCGCAAACGCCGCCCACAGCGCGGCGAAGCCAACACCGGATGCCGGACTCCGCGGTACCACGCCCCCGATCACCAGCGCGACCAACGCGACGAGGTACAACCAGCGAGCGACGTGAAACGGGGCGACGCGGTGGTAGCGCACTTCCCACTCCAGCCGCCACGCCGCGGGATACGCCGCGGGCGCTGCGGCGCGCAACGCCGTGGAGAGTGCGTGTGCTGATGCGTCGATTGCCGCGTCGTCTGCGCCGCGCAGGGACGCGATCAGCTGCGCCCACGCCGACTGGAGCGTCTCCCGCTGCGCGAGCGAGGCGCCGTCCATCTCCCGGATGGATGTCCACACCACGTCGCCGCGAGCCGACGGCGGGACGAACCGCACCTCGTGCTCCAAGAGGCTGTTGAAGGTGACGAATCGGTTGTAGGCGTCCATCGTCTCGTTCTCGAGCACCGAGAGCTTCTCGTCCCGCCGCTGCTTCTCGATGATCGGCGGCAGCAACCGCATCAGCGTCCGGGTGGCGATCAGCCCGTCATAGGACACTGCGGCCTGGCCGTGGGCAAGCCCCAACTGCTCCTGCAGCGGGCGAAACGGCACGGCGATGAGTAGCGCGGCCTGCCAGCGCTCCGGCTCCGCCATGATGGACAGGAGAGTGGCCACCGGATCCGCGCCACCCACGCGGGCGCTCCCCGTCAAGGTCTCCAACGTTTCGCGCGCGAAGCTCTCGAATGGTTTGACGCGGCCGAGGTGCTGCACGGCGAGGTGGCGCAATATTGCTAGCGCCTTGGGGGGCACGGTGATCGCGTTCGGCAGCGGTGAGGGCTCGGCCCCGACCTGCCCCGCCCACAGCACCGCAAGCGCTGCGGCGACCACCGGGCTTCGCCACCCCCACCGTTTCCGTCCCGCGATCATCCGCATCAGGCCCTCCGGGTGCGCCGCGCTCGCCCGACGAACATCGCCACAATACCGCCGATGACGCACAGGAATCCCGCATACACCAGCGGGGTCCCTGGGTCGTTGCGCACCGAGAGGATCGTCGTCTCCGTCGTCCCCGCGACGTAGCTGGACTGATACAGGTGGTAGCCGCGGTAGCGCAGCGGCTCGTTCATGCTGATTTGGCGCATGAGGATGACGCCACGCTGCGCATCGGTCAGCTCCACATCGCTCTCAAACCCGGCGGCCATCTCGGTGCCGGGGTAGTCGATCTTGCGGAAGTCCAACAGCTTCACGATGAAGGGCAGCTCGCGCTCGGCCGGCTGATAGGCGACGGTCACCGGCTGATCGCCCACGGCGACCTCCACCGATTCCCGCATATGCACCCACGCGTCGCCCTGGGTATTGCCTTCCCGCACGATGACGTGGAGCGCCTCGCGGCGGACCTCATTACTGCGATTGCTCACGTGCGGGACGATGCGGGCGCGCGGGGCGAACGCCAGGAGTTCCACGGCCAGCTCGCCGTCGGGGTGCGGGCAGACCTCGCCGACAGCCAGCGACTCCCTCCGTTCGGTGCGGCCTTCGGCGGCGGTCAGCGCCGCCGCCAGCCCTCCCGAGGGCAGCCGGACCACCGCCACCGCGTTGGGCGGCAGCGCGGCGGCCGCCGGATGCACGTAGGTAATCTCGGCCGGAATCAGATGCGTCCAGCCGTGGAGCGCGGAAATGTCCGGATGGAACGCGAACAGGAGATACGCATCGGTGCCCTCCGGGCCGGTCACGGTGAAGGCCACCGCCGGGTTGTTCGGGGCGTCCGACCGGCTCATCGGTCCCTGGGCGCCCATGGCAAAATCCGGGAAGTAGTCCTTGAACGCGACGTGGTACGGGGTCTCGGGGACGGACACCGGCCCATCGAACCGCTCCGGGATGGCGAGCTCGTACGGCTCATCGCGTCCTGGGAGTGCCATGGACAACGTCCCGCGCGCCGCCGACGAGTCGGAGCCGGCTTCGAATAGCTGCGCGACTTGTTGTGTTGTCGTCGGCTCCAGGAACAGGATGTGGTAGCCGCCCCACCCGACGCCGAAGCGCTGCGGATCGCGCGCGAAGAGCCAGACGGTCTCTTCCTCGGCTCCGTGTCGCAGCCGCAGGTGGATGGCCGGATGCTCGGCCGCGCCGTCCTCGGCGATCTCCTCCTGCACGACCGCGTCCGGATAGTAGCGGTCCACCGACAGTTCGAGCTGCCGGTCGCCAACGGCAACCGGCACCGTGAACGCCGGCTCATGAACCCACGCCTGCGCCTCGAAGCGCGTCGGGATGATCCGGTTGTGGTGGGTGCTCGACTCGTGCACCGTCAGGACGCTCTGCGGCAGATCGAGCGTCCCATCGGCCTGGCCTTCCGGAATGATGAGTTGACCGTCAATGCCGAACCGCCCGCCGACGATGCCGCCGAGGAGGATGCAGATGATCCCGAGGTGTGCGAGGACGAACGGCAGGTGCTGCCGACGCCACGGGTAGCGCTGGAGTGCCGCGACGCCCAAGTTCAGCGCCAGGAAGCCGAGGAGTGCCTGGAACCACCAAGCTTGGTAGACGAAGCGCTGGACGGCGGCGGTCCCGAAGCGGACTTCGTAGATCGTCCCCCACGCCAGCACCGTGGCGATGGTGATCAGCAGGACCACCGCCATCCGCAGCGAGCCAATCAGCTGGATGACGGATGGCGAGCGAGTTGTCTGTGTGGCGCGCTTCGACGTCATGCGGACTCCGCGACTGCTGGGGTGGTTATCATCCCACTACCTGGGTGTCGCTGCAAGCGGCCTTGCGGCGAGTCACAACCCACCCGTGCCGGTATGGCATTCGCTGCACTTGAAGGCCGTCACGTCCACTCCCGCGTCCACGGGGTGGCGGAACGGCTGCGCCTCCAGCCGGGCCGCCGCGACCTCGTCCGGCGGCCCTTGGGCGAGGATCGTGTGGCAGGCGTTGCAATCGTTCGTGATGACGCGGCCGTCTGCGCTCTGGTGGAGGCCGTCATGGCAGCGGAAGCAGCCGTCGGAGGTGAGGTGGCCGACGTGGTTCGGATGCGACCGCCAATCCGTGCGCATCCGTGGAAAGATGTTGCGGGCGTAGATCCGCCCGATCTCCTCCGCCGCCTGCTGAATCGCGGCGGCCTGCTCGCGGGACACCGAGGGGTAGGCCTCCTGGTAGAACGCCGCCAATCCCCGCTGGATCGCCGCCGAGGCATCCTGCGACGACTCGTGCGGCTGGACCAGCAGCCGCACCGCTTCGCGCTTCAGGTACGGCAGCGACCGGTCCAGCCGGCCCGCCTCGAACGACTGCTCCACGGCGTGGTCCGGCGGGTAGAAGATATGCGACGGGCGATTGTGGCAATCCACGCAGTCCATGCGGCGGATCGTCGCCCGCGCCACGTCCTCTGGCGAGAGCGGCTGGTCCGTGGACACGTACTCGGTCACCCGGCCGTCTGGATCCACCGCGCGAACCCACGGGATGACTTCGCGCTGCTCGTCGGCGGCGATGTAGAAGATCTCGTTCTTGATGTTCATGTGCCAGTGGATGCCGGCCGTCGCTCCCACCGCGGGATCGCCCCCGCCGATCTTGAGCCGCATCTGGATCTGCCAGGGGCTGTTGGTTTCGTCCGTCAGGACGTGCGTGAACGTTTTCTGCTGGGCGCCGAAAAACTTCGCCGGCCAGTGGCACTGCTCGCACGTCTCCTGGGCGGGGCGCAGGTTCTTGACGGGAGTGGGAATCGGGC
>CAYJWO010000047.1:0-6448 GCA_964373825.1 uncultured Planctomycetales bacterium | reverse complement strand
CGCATCGTCTCCACCACCCGCTGATCGCCGGTGAGTGCTGCGCGCGCGGCGTGCTGGCTGATCGTCGTCGGGTTCGACGTCGAGTGGCCCTGGACCTTCCCCATGGCCTCGATCCACGCCTGGGGGCCGACGGCGTAGCCGATGCGCCAGCCGGTCATGCTGTACGTCTTCGACACCCCGCTGACCAGCAGCGTCTGCTCCGCCAGCTGCGGGTCGACGTCGAGCATCGACAGGTGCTTGGCCGGCGGATAGACGAGGTTCTCGTAGATCTCGTCGCTGATGAGGAGCAGGCCGCGCTCCCGGACGATCCGAGCGATCGCCCGCAGCCGGTCCGCGTCGATCACCGCCCCGGTCGGGTTGCCGGGGCTGTTGAGGATGACGACTTTCGTGGCGTCCGTCAGCGCCCGGCGCAGCTCCTCTGGATCCGGAAGGAAGCGGTCCGCCTCGCGGGTGTCCACGATGACCGGAGTCGCCCCGGCCAGCCGTACCATCGGCGGGTAGCTCACCCAATAGGGGCCAAAGACGATGACCTCATCCCCCGACTGGCAGAGGACTTGCAGCGCGGTGTAGAGCGCGTGCTTGGCCCCGCAGGTGACGATCGCGTGGGCGGCCTGATAGCGAGTGCCGTGGGCGGCGTTCACGCGCGCGGCGATCGCCTCGCGCAGCTCGGGCAGCCCCGCGACCGCCGTGTAGTAGGTCTGGTTCGCGGCGAGGGCCGCGATCGCGGCCTGCTTGATGGGATCGGGGGTGGGAAAATCCGGCTCGCCGGCCGTGAAATCGGCGACCGACTTGCCGCTCTTGGCGAGCGCCTTCGCCTTGGCGGCCAGCGCGAGGGTCGGAGACTCTTCGATCGCCCGGAGGCGATCGGCCAGGGTTGTGACCGCCACGACGCTCACTTCCCTTCTGCTTTCCGTCGTCCCCAGAGGCCGCGCAGGCCTTCCAGCAGTCCCTTCGGCTTCGGCTTCTCGGCGGCGTGTGCTAAGGGTTTCGCTGGCTGGTCCTTTGGCGGATGCTTCGGAGCCGGCGCGGACGGCTTTGCCGGTCCCTGGGCCGGCTCGGCCGGCAGGCGTGTCCATGCCAGTTGCGCCATGGACGCCCCATCGCCCCGACGGATGCTCGTGCGCACGAAGCGCGTGTAGCCCCCGCCGTCGTCGAGAACGCGGGGGGCGATCTCGCTGAACAGCCGCCGCACGAGCGAACGGTCCTGCAGCACGCGAAACGCCTGGCGGCGCGAGTGCACGCTGCCGTCCTTGCCGAGCGTCACCAGCCGGTCGGCGACCTTCCGGATCTCCTTGGCCCGGGCGACGGTCGTGCGGATCTGCCCGTGCCGCAGCAAATCGCGCACGCAGCCGTAGACCAATGCTTGACGCTGGTCGCTCGGTCGGGACAGCCGCTGGCTCACCACGCCGTGCCGCATGGCCTATGACGCAGGGCTCTCTGACGTTGCCACTTCCGAGCCCGAGTTCTTCAAGCTGAGGCCCATGCTCTGGAGCAGCTCATCGATTTCCGCCAGCGACTTCTTCCCGAAGTTACGGTACTTCAACAGCTCCTGCGGGCTCTTTTCCACCAGCTCGCCGATCGTCGCGATCTTCGCTTCGCGCAGGCAATTCGACGAGCGGACCGACAGTTCCAGCTCCGCAATCGGCGTCTTGAGCTTCTCCTGGAGCTCCTCATTGACCGTCGGGAGGACTTCATCCTCCGGCTCATCGGGGAGGCTGCCGTAGTTCACAAACAAGTCGAGGTGCCGCTGCAGGATGTTAGAGGCGTACAGGAGCGCGTCCTTGGGGGTCATGCCCCCGTTCGTCCAGATCTCGAGGAGGAGTCGGTCGAAGTCCGTCACCTGGCCGACCCGCGTCTCTTCGACGGCGAAGTTCACGCGCCGCACCGGCGAGAAGGCCGCGTCGATCGGGATCATCCCGATCGGCTGCCCTTCCCTCTTGTGCTTCTCCGCAGGCACGTAGCCGCGGCCCCGCTTGACCTCGAGCGCCATCCGAAACTTGCCCGCCTTCGCCAGGGTGCAGAGGACGAGCTCGGGGTTGAGGACCTCCACCGTATCATCGGTCTCGAGGTCCGCCGCCGTGACCGGCCCCTTCTTGTCCTTCTCGAGTATGAGCGTCTTCGGCGCGCGGGAATGGGAGCGCAGCACCAGTTGCTTGACGTTGAGGACCACCTGGGTGATGTCCTCGACCACGCCGGGGATCGCGCTGAACTCGTGGAGCACCCCGTCGATCTGCATCGAGGTCACCGCCGCCCCCTCGATGGACGAGATGAGGACCCGCCGCAGGCTGTTGCCGATCGTCATGCCGTACCCGCGCTCGAACGGCTCGGCGATGAACCGGCCGTACGCGTCGGTCAACGACTCCTCGTCACACGCGAGTTTCGTCGGGATCGTGAAGTCCCGCCAGAGCGTTCCCATCGATGGCTCCCTCCCGCCTATTTCGAATACAACTCGACGATCAGCTGCTCTTGAATGGACGCGTCCACGTCCTCGCGGGCGGGTGCCCGCAGCACCAGCCCCTTGAGCTCCTTCGGATCCACCTGCAACCACCCCGGCACCGGGCGATCCTTGGTCCGCTCCCGGTTCTGCGTCGCCCGCACCACCTGGTGCGCGCGTTTGGGGTCGACCGCGACCACATCCCCGACCTTCACCTGGTACGACGGGATGTCGACCCGCCGCCCGTTCACGACGACCCCCTGATGCGAGACGATCTGCCGCCCTTCGCGCCGCGAGGTCGCCCATCCGGAGCGGTAGAGGACGTTATCCAGCCGAAGCTCCAGCATTTCCAGCAGCCGGTGGCCGGTCACTCCGCGGCTCTTCCGGGCGACGTTGAAGTAGCGCCGGAACTGGCGCTCCAGCATCCCGTACATGCGCTTGACCTTTTGCTTCTCCCGCAGCTGGATGCCGTAGTCGGACAGCCGGACGCGCAGCTGGCCGTGCTGCCCCGGGGGTGCCGTGTGCTTCTCCGCGGAGCACTTGCCCGTTTCGCACCGCATGCCCTTGATGGAGAGGTGCACCCCCTCCCGTCGGCACAGCCGCGACGCCGGTCCCGTGTATCTGGCCATCAACTCCCCCTCCGACCATTGCGGATTGCGGATCGCGGATTGCGGATTGACGGGTCGTTCAATCCGCAATTCGCAATTGGCGATCGGCAATTCGTCATACGCGCCGCCGCTTCGGCGGGCGGCAACCGTTGTGGGGAATGGGGGTGACGTCCTTGATGGCCGTGACGCTCAAGCCCGCATGGGAGAGCGCTCGGATCGCCGACTCCCGCCCCTGTCCCGGTCCCTTGACGAACACTTCGACCTCCTTCAACCCCGCCTCCAGCGCCCGCTTGGCGGCCTGCGCGGCGGCGATCTGGGCGGCGTAGGGGGTGGACTTGCGCGACCCCTTGAACCCGCTGGACCCCGCCGTGCTCCAGCAGATGGCGTTGCCCTGCCGGTCGGTGATCGTGATGATCGTGTTGTTGAACGTGGCGAAGATGTGGGCGATCCCCTGGGTCGAATGCAACGGCTTCTTTGCGCGCGCCCTGGGGGCCGGCTTGCTCGCCGCTGTTCCCGTCGCGTCGGTACTGCTCGGTGCCTCGTCCGCCATCAGCTCGCTGCTCCCTTCCGCGCCTCGGTTGGACGCCCGCCCTCGCCGGTCCGCTTGCGACCGCCCACGCGCGGCCGCGGCCCCTTGCGGGTGCGCGCATTCGTGCGCGTCCGCTGCCCGCGCACCGGCAGGCCCCGCTTGTGGCGGCTACCCCGGTAGGACCCGATATCGATCAGCCGGCGGATGTTGCCGGAGACTTCTCGGCGCAGATCGCCTTCCACACGATACGACGACTGGATGACGCGCGTCAGCTTTGTGACCTCGTCATCCGTGAGGTCCTTCGCCCGCTTGCTCCCGTCCACCTGAGCCGCGGTCAGTAGCCGCTGCGCCGTCACGCGCCCGATTCCATAGAGGGACGTCAAGGCGATCTCCGTCCGCTTCTGCGGCGGGACTTCCACTCCGACAATCCGTGGCATCCGGCCCGTCACCCCTGGCGTTGTTTGTGCTTCGGATTCGTGCAGAGGACGCGGACCACCCGCTTGCGCCGCACGATCTTGCACTGTTGGCAAATTCGCCGAACCGACGCGCGCACTTTCATCCCACCACCTGCAGCGGGCCCCGCCTCAAGGCGGGGCCGTGGCCGACACCTGAGGAATACCGTCGCTCGACCATGGCGGTATCGCACCGCCATGGACCGTGACCCAGATACCCTAGAACCCTCTGTGCGATACCGCCAGCGGCAGGTGGTGGGATCATCGTGACCTCCTAGAGGCGAAACGTAATCCGCCCCCGCGACAAGTCATACGGAGACAGCTCCAACTTCACCCGGTCGCCCGGGACGATCCGAATGTAGTGCCGGCGCATCTTGCCGCCCAGGTGCGCCGTGACGATGTGTCCCTCCTGCACCTCAACGCGAAACGTCGTGTTTGGCAGCGCTTCCACGACGGTCCCTTCCACTTCAATCAGGTCTTCTTTCGCCATGTGGCTCAGGCGTGCGTCAAGATCTCCGTGCCGCGCTCCGTGACCGCCACGGTATGCTCGAAGTGCGCCGACAACGAGTGGTCCTTCGTCACCGCGGTCCACCCATCCGCGAGCATCTGCACCGCGGGCGATCCCGCCGTGACCATCGGCTCGATCGCCAGGACCATGCCGACCTCGAGCCTGGGTCCTTGGTGCGGCGCCCCGAAGTTCGGGATGGGCGGTTCTTCGTGCATCGCCCGGCCGATGCCGTGCCCGACAAAATCCCGCACGACCCCGAAGCGCTCCCGCTCGACGCACGTCTGCACCGCATGCGAGATGTCCGAGACGCGGTTGCCGACCACGGCCTGCGCGATGCCGGCGTCCAACGCCCGCCGCGTCGTGTCCACGAGCCGCCGGGCTTCCTCGGGGATTTTGCCGACGGCGACCGTCACCGCCGCATCCCCGTAGTAGCCGTCCACCACCGCCCCCGCATCGATGCTCACGAGATCCCCGTCCTGAATCCGCCGGCTCCCGGGGATGCCGTGGACCACTTCATCGTTCACTGAGACACAGATGCAGGCTGGAAACCCCCGGTAGCCCAGAAACGCCGACTGGGCTCCGTGCGCCCGCAGCGACGCCATGGCGGCTTCGTTCAACTGGCCCGTCGTCATCCCCGGCCGCAGCATGCCTGCCAGTTCCCTGAGCAGTGCCCCGACGACGCGCCCCGCCCGGCGCATCAGCTCCAACTCCTCTAGAGTCTTGAGCTCGATCATCCACCGGGCGACAGCCATTCCTGTCGGCGGCACAGCGCCACCGCGCGTCCATAGACGCGTTCGACGGACCCGCGCCCATCCACCGGGAAGAGCCGACCGCCCCGCCGGTAATAGCGGACCAGCGGACGCGCGGCGGTCCGATCAACCGCTAACCGTCGCGCAATGGTGCGCGGTTCATCGTCCTTGCGGACCCCGAGGCGGCCCCGGCAGCGATCGCAGACGCCCGGCCGTTTTGGCCTCATGGTCCGCACGTGGTAGTTTGCCCCGCACCGCTCGCAGACGCGGCGGCCCGACAGCCGCCAGACCAGGAGCCGAGCGGGCGCGGTCAGGATGACCGCGCCGTCCAGGGGGCGACGGAGCCGACTCAGGACGCGGTCCAACCCCGCCGCCTGACCTGCCGTCCGCGGAAACCCGTCGAGGACGAACCCCGTGGCCGCCGCCAGTCGGCGTAGCTGAGCCCCCATGACCTGGACGACCAAGGCGTCCGGCACCAGCCGCCCGCTGGTCACGTACTGCGCGACGCGACGGCCGAGGCTGGTGCGGCGACTCATCTCCTCGCGGAAGATCGCCCCGGTCGAGAGATGGGCGACGCGCAACCGCTGCCCGATCAACGATGCCAAAGAGCCCTTGCCGGCACCCGGCGGTCCCAGCAAGACGATCCGCACGGTATCTCCTTACCGACGCCCTTTGAGGCGGCCGGATCGGAAGAACCCCTCGTAGTGCCGCATGAGCAGGTGCGATTCAATCTTCTTCATCGTGTCCAGCGTGACCCCGACGACGATGAGCAGGCTCGTCCCGCCGAAGAAGCTGGCCACGCGCGGCGGGATCTTCATCCACGCCATGATGAGATCCGGAATGATCGCAATGACCACCAGGTACACCGCGGCCACGAAGGTCACCCGTGTCAAGATCTGATCCAGGTAGTCCACCGTCGCCTGCCCTGGCCGGATGCCGGGGATGAACGCGCCGACCTTCTTCATCTGGTCCGCCGCGTCCAGAAACTGGTGCGCCGTGATGGCCGTGCTGAAATAGGTGAAGAAGAGGATCAAGATCGCGTAGAACACGTTGAACCAGAACGAGGTCCGCGTGAACCACTCCGTCACTCCCTGCAGCTGCGGCACGAACGTCGCCAGCTGAATCGGAAAGTACAGGAGCGACACCGCGAAGATGATGGGCAGCACCC
>CAYJWO010000046.1:2052-6454 GCA_964373825.1 uncultured Planctomycetales bacterium | reverse complement strand
AAGCGCAACCTGTCCCCGCGGAACCCGGTACCGATACCATGCGGCGGGTGCGCATTCACTGGACTCCACGACCCGGTCCTGTGCCACCGGAAGCAGATGGTGGCGTGTGGCACGCGCGGTTCAGCTACACGGTTGTCGTGGATGGTCAGGTCGTCGAGGGTCGCGACGTGGACCTGGCTGGGCAACCTGGAGGGGACGAGCAGGCGATCGTCGCGGCAGCGACAGCGTTCCTCAAGGGCAGGCGGATGGAGCATGCACGGAAGCTGATGGAGCGGGACGCGGCCGGTGCCGCGCAACCACAGGAGGGACGCGATGCTACGACGGGTCCTGAAGTGGAACCAGCGGGGACGGGTGGTGCTGCCGGGGCGGCTGCTGATCCGGCTGCCGGTCGCCCGAAGCCTGAGGTTCCGCCGGTACCAAAAGCGGCTGCGGCAGCGGTAGCGCGGGACGCAAAAGAGCCACTCGCTCGAGCGGTGACAGACGTTCGGCATGCGATCCATGAAGGAACCAAGTACGCCAGCGAGCCAGAGGACAACCGACAACAGGATGCCGTGATTCTCGAATTAGACGGCCCAGTGAAAGTCTATGGTGTGGTTGATGGCATGGGTGGCTACGGAGGTGGAGCGGTTGCAAGCGGCATCATCAGAGACACCTTCGTCGAGGCCTCTCGTAGCGGAATCTTCAAGGAGGGGATGACACGTGAGGAGGTGCTGGCGGCCCTGCAGGGAGTGGTCCAGCAGGCGGTGGATCGGCTCACCCAGGCCGCCGATGAGGGCCGCGGCGCTCCGGACATGGGTGCCACGATCGCCGTCATTGTCGAGATGGGCGACCGTGCCTATGTCATGAATGTGGGGGACGCCCGCGTCTATGTCGAGCGACAGGATGGCACGATTCAGCAAGTGACCAGAGACCATTCCCAAGTGCAGCTGCTGATCGAGGGTGGCGGGCTCTCCGATGCTGATGCAGCGGTTCACCGACGGCGCAACGTGATTACCCGAGCGGTCATCGCAGGGCAACCCGCGCCCGACATCCGCGATAGCCTCTACGTCGTGGAACTCGCTGGGGTCAAGCGCTTGCTCGCGATGAGCGACGGCATTCCTGATGAGCTCGCCGCGTATGCCCACCAGCGTGGATACGCTCACCAACACGAGGGGTTGGAGGCGGTTCAAGAAGCCATTGCAGGAACACCGTCTGCTCAAGCGGCGGCCGACGCTCTCGTCCAGAAGGCCCTCGAAATTGGCCAGGGCAGCCGCGGCCACCGGATTGACAACCTGAGCATCGTCGTGGCTGAAGTCATGGGTGGCGCCGCGGGCGCGGAGGGTACGGCGGCCCAGGCGGCGGCGTTCGAGCGCGTGCTGGAAGCGCAGGAGCGCGCGGCGGGCCTTGGAGACGCGCAGCAAGTCCAGGAGCTGACGAGCGAGGGGTTGCTCGCAGAGTTGCGGCGCCGGGTGGCGCGCAGCCCCGGACGGCGCCAGGCCATCCTCGCCGGCGACCAGCGCGCCGACGCGATTGACGAAGACGCCGCGCTCCTGGTGGAGCTCGGCAACCGGGCGCTCGCCGCACGCCAGGCTGACCCGCGGTGCAACGTCAGCCCATCCGAGGCACGAGAGGGCGACGTCTGGATCATCGGCGGCCAGAACCACCGGGAGGTCGCCGTGGTCGTCGTCGCGGACGGCGAGCAGCTCGCGGTGGCCTACTCGCCGCGCCAGGTCGGGCAGCAGGCGGAGGACCTCCTCGTTCAGCCTACTGACGGCCAGAGGATATTGACGATCTTCGCCAAGGAGAGAGTGCCGGTCATCGCCATCCGGCCGGCCGCCGGCGAATCGCCTGCGGCAGCTCCCCAGCCCGCGGGATCCATGGCGGCTGGCGCGGATGCCGAGGCGTGGATCCGCAAGGAACTAGAGCGGGAGCACGCGGAGGTCGCAGCCAACTTGGGCGGGACGAGCTACGCGGAGGCCGCAGACGACGCGCTCATGGCGGAAGTGTTACGGCGCGAGCGGCGGACAGAGCGTCGGCGCGCGGCGATCCGCAGCGCCGAGTTCCAGGAGGTAGCCGCCCGGGACGATACAGACCTGATGGAAGAAGTCCGCAACCGCGCCGAGGCGCTCGGCCAAGCCGACGCGCAGCGGATCGTGCCGGACCCGGCGCAGGCGCAGGTGGGCGATGTGTGGATCCTCGGCCGCGCCGTGCTCGTCATTACGGAGGTCAACCAGGAGAAGGGTGAAATCTTCTTCGCCTACTCGCCGCTGCAGATGCGCGGCAACGACATCCGACTGATCGCGCGCGGCGACGGCAGGGAATTCCTGAGCCGTTATGGCCAGCAGGTGGCCGCCATCCGCTGGCGCGGCGCGTCGCCCGCGGCGGCTCCCCGGCCGGCACCCGGTGATGGCGCGGCCGGACCCCGCTCCCCGCCGGGTGACGCGCAGCCTGTGCCGGGTACGGCTAGGGGTGCAGCCGCTCCCGATGCCGGACGTCTGGAGGGCATCGTGCTGGGTGTGGCGGCCGCCTTGGCGGCCATGGATCTGACGGTGGCGACGACCCAGGCCGCTCGCGACGCGCTCCAACGCGGCTTTGACGCATGCCGCGCATTGGGCGCTGAGGGCACCCGCACCGATTTGGTGCGTCGCGCGTCGAGTCGAGTCGGCGACATCGTGGAGTCCCTGGAGGCCAAGCACCGGCAGCTCGTGGAGCGGAATGGCACCCTGGCGCAGTTCCGAGAGCTCGCGGACCAAGCGAACGCGTTCGCAGCGCTGTTCGACATCGTTCCATCGGACTCGATGGACGCCGATACGCTGGGGGAACGGCAGCGGGTGGCCGAATCCCTGCAGGTGCTTCGCGACGCGCTTGACACCGCGCTGATCGAGAGGCTCAAGTATCAGTTCTTCGAAGGGCCCTACAAGGAGTTGGGAGCGCGCCTGAACGGGTTGCCGCAGGACCTCCCGGCGGACGCACGACAGCAGGTGGCGCGGTGGGTTGACGAGGCGCAGCAGGGGGTGACGCGGATCATCGGCTACGCGACCACCGACGCGCTGCGCACGCTCTGGGCGTGGACCCAGGCCGAACTCTCAGAGTACGTGTTCACCTGGGTGTTCCAGCGCGTGACGGCGGCGGAGAACCGCGTGAGAGAGCTGAATCAGCTCAGCGGACCGGCATTGGCAGACCGTCGGCCGGAGCTGGAAGCCCTCAACCACCGCGTCCTCGCGCTGCAGGCCATCACGAACCACATCGCGGCGTTCGGGTCGACAGCCCTTGCCGCCAAGGACGCGCCACAGCAAAGCCTCAACACCCTCCAGCAGCGACTCGCCTCCCTTCTCGGTACGGCGGCTCAACCTGCGGCCGATGCGGCGGCGGTGGCGGCTTTGCAGGCGCAGGTCGCGCAGGCGCGGGCGGCCCATGCCGCGCTGGTTGAGCGCAACAACCTCCTCGTCGCCATCATCGAGCACAACGACACCGCCAACCGCCAGAGGCGCGAGAAGGCGGGGAAGGATGCGCTAACGTGGCAGCTGAGTGACGACTTCATCTTCAATCCCGGCGGCGGAGATCCAACCTATACCGGCCCAGGGTACTTCGGTGCGCATGCGCGCGAAGCCTACCAACAGCAGGTTCAAGACTACAACCGGATTCACGACAAGGAGCTCCCGGCGGCGAAGCGGCGACTCCAGGATCTTAAGCAGCAACTCGCCGCTGCCCAGCGCGGGCGACCGCCCACACTCGCGACCGACCAGACGCGGGCCAACGCCACGGCATTCTTCACGGCTCGCACCCGCGCGGCCTGGCTGCGGCGGCTCTACGGCTGGAACCGAGAGCTGGCCATCGGCTGGTACGCCGCGGTCAGCGAGTCGCTCGAGCTCATCGCGACCCCCCGCCAGTGGTTCCGCGGCCATGAGAGCGCCCACTGGTCCGAGACGCTCCTGCGGCTCCTCGGGGCGGTCGGCATCTGGGCGGCGATGCTCACCCTGCCGCCGCTTGTGCTCGGCGACTGGCTGACGGCGGACGGGCAGCTCTCGATCGGCGAATGGCTGGCGATGATCGCGGGTATGCTCGTCACGAACATCCTCACCCACGGCCTCCTCAACACCTTCACGGTCGCCGTCTTCGACGTCGCGTTCTGGGCGGGCGGGCCCGGACCGTCCCTCCCGCAGGCGCGTCAGCGGATCACGGACGCCCGACGCTACCGGATGCGCGACCAGCGGCCGGACCTCGCCATCCGCCAATACGAGATCGCCCAGTGGGAGCTGCGGCAACTACTCCAGATGCGGGATAACGATGAGTCGCGCCGCCTCCTCGCGGATGCGGAGCGTGAGCTTGACGCCTTGCGCCGCCAGCGCGCCGCGGAGGAGCTCGCCAACGCCACCATCGCCACGTGGCAGGACATCGCCACGCACGGGACCGCGCTGGGGCT
>CAYJWO010000046.1:0-2042 GCA_964373825.1 uncultured Planctomycetales bacterium | reverse complement strand
TGGGGCTCTCGGATCTGGCCCGGTCGCTGCTGGGCTACTACGTGCGGGATCATCTGCAGCTGGGCGAGCGCTGGAACGAAGCCGGCGTCAACATGACCGTTCCGCGGCTGGCGGAGTACGTGTTCAACATGCGGTTCCATGACGGCGAGTCCGCGCGGACCGCCACCGACCAGAGCGCACAGGCGCGGCAGCTCGAGCTGATCCGGCAGGCGGTGGACGAACTGCGCGGCCGCGGCGGGCGGTACGGGTTGGCGTTGACCATCATGGATTCGCTGGAGGCCGAGCTCGACGAGTTGCAGAACCTGCGCGCGATTGATCGCGAGTACGTCGAATTGCTGCTCTCGGAGGAGCCGGTGGCGACGTACGAGGAGCTGGCGGGGCGGGTGATGGCCACGACCCACGCCGGTCCGCGCGAGGTGCGGGAACGGCTTGAGGGCACCGCGCAGACACCGGGCATCTTCAGCCGGGAGGATTTCAACGCGCGTCTCCTCCCGCAGGCTGAGCTGGTGACCGAGCTCGGCCAGCCGGTCTATGTCGTCGCCCAGCGCAAGCTGGTGGACCTGGCCAAGCTGGAGCGGTCGTTGACGGAGGTGCGTGGCCAGATCCGCAAGGTGCTGCGCGAGCCGAATAACGCGAAGTGGAAGCTTACCCACGGCGACCTCAACGGCCTCCACCGGCTCGGCTTCGAGACCAGCTTCGGCAACGTCCGTCTCTACGTGCGGTTGCTGCCCAGCGGCGAACCGGTCATCGTGGGCTTCCAGTCCACGGGCGGTACCAAGAAGGATCGGCAGCGCATTGACGACACGCTCATCGCCTCCCTGCAGCCCTTCAAGCGTGCGAAGTCGCTGGACGAACCAACACTGCGCCAGGCCCAGGCGATGGAGACCGACGGGCGCCGGCTGACTCTGGTGCCGCGAGAGGCGGTCCGCAGCGGCCACTACGCGCTGGCACCGCTGCTGGCCACGCCGGCCGGGTGGCGCGAGCTGCTCGCTCCGGCCGCGGATGAGATGGGCAGCCTGGCCATCCTTGGGATCGTGCTGGCGGCCGGGCTGGTCGTGTGGCAGGCGCGCGGCCGCCGCGGGATCGTGCGGCGGCTCGGGGAGCTGTCCGACGCCGACCGTCTCGCGTGGTTCAAGGCGCTGCTCAGCGCGGAAGGCCGGCAGATCCTCCTGTGGCGGTACCCGGAGCTCATGGGCTGTCCCACATGCGTCCGCCATTCCACAGGCGAGATTGCGGTACGGCTTGGCACCACGGCGGGCGCCATCCGGGCGCGGGAAGCGGCGCTATTTAGCCAGCTTGATGGCGCGCTGCGCGGGCAGCCGCTGTCCGGCTCCATCCGGCCGCGCGCGCCGCCGCCGGCGGGCGCGGAACCAGAGCGATTCGCGCAGGCGCTGACACCCAAGACGGGTGTTGGCGTCTTGGCGTTTCTGGCCGCCGGGCTTTCCCTGGTCGCTCTGCTCATCACGGGCTCGCTGGCCGCCGGTCCCGCGGATCTGATGGAGCTGCTCGCGCGGCTGTGGGATGCCGCAGATGCCGGGGTCGTTGGGCTGGCGGCCGCGGTGCGTCCGGCTCGACCTATTGACTTCACCACGTCCTGGGTGACGACGCGCCGGGGCACGCGCGGGCTGAAGGTGGACGTCACCGCCAAGCATAACCGGCGCGGGTTGTTCCACGACGTCGTGGATGCCATCACCGCGCTGAGCGGCAACCTCGTGGACTGGTCGCTGCCGATGGAGCGGCGAAACAGCCGCGCGTCGTTCAGCGTCACCGCAGAGTTGGCTCCGGACCGGCGCCACCAGCTTGAGCAGCTGCTGCGGGGCATTCCGGACCACCCGGATCTCCCCGTCTTCGTCGTGTTCGTTGCGGCCCCGAACTCCGAGGTCGCCGATCAGCTCCGGGAGGCGGCTGGGCGCGCCGTCGCGCGGGATGGCGGGACGCTGCGGCGCTTCTCCATGGAGCAAGACCTGGAGGGCTGGCGCGTCACGCTGTTCTTCAGCAGCACGCGCCAGACGGCGCGGCGACTGACGATGCAGGCGCGCAGC
>CAYJWO010000045.1:0-6496 GCA_964373825.1 uncultured Planctomycetales bacterium | reverse complement strand
CCAGCGCAGCAGGCGGCCGTTGTCGCCGAGCTGCTGAAGAGGCTTGCGGATGCGGTGAGGTTCGTGCGTCAGGCCGCTGCCCAGGCGCTGGGGGCGATCGCGCAACGGGACCTGGAGGAGGAGGCAACGGCAGCCGCACTCGCGCGCGTGATTGCCGCCAACCAAGCGCGCCTGAACGCGCCGCTGACTGGGGTCCGGGAGCAAGGCTCCGCGGCCGACCGGGTACGGGTGGTGGATCTGGCGCACGACCCGGCAGGACTGCTCAGATTCTTGACCGAAGGCGCGAGCGGAGAGGTGCAGCAGACGGTGGAGATCCTCCAGACGTTGGTTGGAAGCGACGAGCCCCAGGAGCAGGCTGCAGCGGTGACGCGCCTCGGGCCGCTGCTGGATGAGCCGTTGGTATTGGAACTGAGCGCTGTGAAGTTAATGGGCGGGTTGCGGCATCCGGACGACGGCGCCCGTCGCGCCGTGGCGAAAGCGCTTGGGGCGCTGGGACCTCGGTTATCGGAGGCGATGCGCAGCCAGCTTGTCGCCCCGTTGCTGGAGCGGTTGCGAGGCGATGATGCCTGGTGGGTCAGGGCGGTATCGGCGGAAACACTTGGGGTGCTGGCGCCCGGGTTGTCCGAAGCTGAACGACGGGGGCTTGTCCGTCCGCTCCTGGATGCGCTGCATGATGACGACCCAATCGTCACCGGGTTGGCCATTGAGGCGTTGGGCGCGCTGGGTCCTGAGCTGCCACCCGCGGAGCGTGAACAGCTCGTGTCACCACTGTTGTGGGCATTGGAGGATTCCACTTACCCCTTCTCGTGGGGTGAGGCGTCTGCCAATGCGCTGGGAGCGCTTGCGCCCAGCTTGCCGGAAGCCAGTCGACGTGCACTGGTGCGTCATCTCCTGGATCTCCTGCGGCGTGATGAGACGGACGCCCGTGTGGCTGCGCTGCGGGGACTGGGTGCAGTCGGACCGAGCTTGCCGGAAGCGGAACGAGCGGAGCTCGCCTCCTCGCTGATGAGAGAAGTGCCAGATGACGCAAGAGCCGTCCGTGAAGATGCGGCGAAGGCGTTAGGGGTGCTCGGGCCGACGGTTCCGGAGGCAGAGCGAAGGCGGCTTGTGAATGCGCTGCTCCGGCAGTTACGGCAGGCGAAGGGCTGGCATTTCCGTGAGGCCGCGGCCGAAGCCCTGGGTGCACTTGGACCCGGACTGCCACAGGGGGAGCAAGAGCAGCTTGTGGAGCCGTTGCTCAATGCGTTGAAAGATCCGGACAGCAGCGTCCGAGGAGCCGCTGCCAATGGATTGGGCCCGCTTGCGCACAGGCTGTCGGACGCGAAGCGTGAGCAGATAGTGCCTCCGTTGCGAAGGGCGCTGCGGCGGGGTTCAGATGATTGGGTTCGTGGGAAGGCCGCCAAGGTGTTGAAGACGCTCGGACCACTGGTGTCTGAGGCGAGCCGAACCCAGCTCGTCGCCCCCCTCCTGAAACTATTGGAGGATCTGGAACCTGAGGGGCAAAGCAGTGCGGGGCGTGGCTATGCGCGTCACTTCGCTGCCGAGGCGTTGGACGCGCTGGGGCCCACACTCCCTGAGGCGGAGCGAACGCAACTTGCACCACGGCTCGTGCGCGCGCTGGAGGATCACCTGGACGAGGTTCGGATGGCAGCTGCCCGGGGGCTCTGGCGACTTGGAGTTGAGCTGTCGGAAGCGGAGCGTGAGCGGCTCGTGCGTGCCTTGGTCATCGGGATGGGCACCAATCCTGAGGAAGCTCGTGTGGCGGCCGTGAGGATGACGGGCCTGGTTCTGCCGGGGCTGCCAGAGGTGGAGCAAAACTCCCTCCTGCGCAAGCTGCTAGAGAAGCTGCAGGATCACGCGGGCATCGTCCGTGCCGCCGCTGTCGAGGCATTGGGGGCGGTGGGGTCTGCAGTATCGCAGGCGCAACGAGAGCACCTTGTGGCCTCACTGTGGAGACTGCTGCGGATTCCTAGCAGCGAGGAACGCCTCCGCGGAACATTTGCCGAAGCGCTCGCCAGCGTCGCTGCCGCCGTGCTCGATCGTCAGCGGGAAGCATTGCGTCACCTCATGGCGGCCAACCAAGCGCGCCTGAACGCGCCGCTGACTGGGGTCCGGGAGCAAGGCTCCGCGGCAGCGCGGGTGGAAGTGAGATGGCGGGTGGCACCGACGGTGGCGCGTGCCGGGACGCTGTATCTCGGCGAAACCTCATTGCCCATCTTGGGGCACCAGCCGGGTGACAGCGTGCCGGACCTGAAGGCACTTGCACCCGTCTATGTCGGAAGCCTCGTGGATTTGATGGAGCAAGCGGCGTTTGCGGTGCGCCAGCAGCTGCCGGCACTCTTCATGGGGGTGACGGCCTTGGGCAAGAGCTTCGCGATCAAGGGACTGGCCGCGCTGACCCGCCATCGGTACCGGGCGGTGGGGATGCATCGGGAGCTGACCACCTACGAGCTGCTCGGCGGCTACCACCCGACACCGGCGGCGATGAGCGCCGACGAAGCCGGCTTGATTCTGGAAGGGGCGCTCGGTGAGGCGCGCCGCACCGGAGTCTGGGATCATCTGGCGCAGATGATTGCGCAGGCCGGGCTGGTCGTGGAAGCCGAGCGCGGGCCACCGCTTGAAGCGTTCATCCGTCAGCGCGTGCTCCCGAATGCAGACTTCGCGATCAGCGTCGCTTCACTGCTGGCCGGCCGGCGCTCGACGCTTGTGTGGCGCGAGGGGTTCCTCATCGAGGCGATGCGTCGCGGCGAGTGGCTCGTGCTGGAAGAGCTCAACCTCGCCGCCTCGGAGATCCTCGAAGTCCTCAACGCCTACCTCGTCTTCGGCTCTCTGCGCCTGCTGCGCGAAGGCCGCTGGGTCGAGGTCCCCATCCATCCTGACTTCCACCTCTTCGCCACCATGAATCCCGAGGACTACTCGGGCCGGCTGCGCCTCTCGCAGGCGCTCATGGACCGGTTCCTGTTCGTCCACGTGACGGTGCCGGAGGATCAGCTGGAGGAAGAGCTCCAGGAGATCCTGCAGGTCCGCTATGGGCTAGAGGAGGGCCGCGCGCGGGCGCTGGTCCAACTCCACATGGGGATCAGCCGGGCCGCCGTGACCTGGCGCGGCGACTACTCTTCGAAGGAGCCCTACGAGTTCAACCTGCGTCACCTGCTGCGCGTTGGCGATCGCCTCTCGGATCTGGTGCGGCGCTTCGCCGGACTGGCCGACGAGGCCTACCACGCGCTTGCGCCTGCGCAGAAACGAGACCACGTCAACGCCTGGCTGGCTCCGATGGCCCCGCGCGAGCACGCGCTCCAGTTGGCGGCGCTGGTGTGGGAAGTGTACGGCGATGGGATCCGGGATGCCGTGCACCGGCCCGCGCTGTTTGAGCTGATGTCGCTGAGCCTCAATCTGCGGGGGCTTGGGATAGACCAGGCGGCTGTGGAAGAGTTCTTCCCGCCTAAGCTGCCGCGTGAGGGCCGAGTCAGCTTCCAAGAGCTCTCCGGCTACTATCCGCAGGAGGACCTGCGTGAGATGGGTCTGCGCCCGGATGCGCGTGCGATCCCAGTCCTGTGGGTCGATGGGGTGCCGCTTTTGGTCGGGGAGGGCGCGCTGGCGCCGGCTCCGGCGGACGCCCAGCGGATCCCCGGCTCCGAGGTGGAGATTCCACCGGTGCGCACCACCCAGCGCTACTTTGGGAAGCTGGGGCGCAGCCTCGTGCGGGGCGAGCATCTCCTCCTCGTGGGTCCGACAGCGGCCGGCAAGACCTCGCTCGTGTTTGAGCTGTTCCGGCGCCTGAAGCGGCCGCTCTTCTACGTCAACTTCCACAACGGGGTCAACCTGGATGAGCTCATCGGGACGTGGCAGCGGATGGCGACGGGCGGCTGGGCCTTTGTGCCGGGGCTTCTGCCTCAGGCGATGCGCGCGGGGGCACCGCTCTCCATCGATGAGCTGAACCTCTCCGAGGTGCCCGAGTGGTTCGGTGCGGTGCTGGATGACGGGATCGTGTGGCTGCCCGACGGGACCCAGGTGCAGGCGAAGCCCGGCTTTGTCGTGATCGGGGCGATGAACCCGCCGCGGATGACCGGCCGCAACGTCCTCTCACCGGCGTTGCGCTCGCGCTTCCGCGAGGTGTGGGTGGAGGAGATCACGGTCTTGGGCGAGCTCGTCCAGGTGGTCTTAAGCCTGCTGAACGGCGTCGGGCGCGCGCTGTTCCATGACGGCGAGCAGTGGGCGGCTGTCTTACACCAGATCTCCCAGCGGCTCGGCCAGGCCGCGCGCTATGTCCGGGATGCGGCGGGCCACTGGGTCGCCGAGGGGCTCCAGATGCTGAGGCGCGTTGGCCCGATCCGACTTGAGATGGCGGCGCTGGGCCGCGATGAGCAGGAGGCGGTGGAGGCGTTTGCGCGGGCCCACCAGCTCCCCGAGACTGCGCGCAAAGCGCTCCTTGCGCGGCTTGCGGCATTCCGGCAGGCGGTCGCCGCCGTGGCGATCATGGTGGGCGGCGACCGGCGGCTGCGCTTTGCGCCAGGCGTGGCCTGGGCGTACAACTTCGAGACGAACACCATCACCTACCCGCTGGGGGATCTGCTCACCCGGTCCATCGAGGAGATCATCGGCACGGCGATTCACGAAGGGGGCCACCGGGACCTGTCCCGGGTGAATCCCTACCAGGAGGTCTTCCAGTTCTTCTTCTCCCAGGAGACGCGCCGGTTCTTGCTCAACGCCTTCGAAGATCCCCGGGTCAACAACTGGAGCATGCAGAAATTCACTGGAGCTGCGCACTACATGGAGGTGCTCTACAACGCGGAGTTTGCGAAAGAAGACGCCGGGCGGCCCCCCGAGCTAGCGGCCAAGAGCCTCCTCGCTGAGGCAGGCATCCGGCTTGAGCCGGCATCTGCCGAAGGAGCCCCAGAGGGCGAGGCGGTGCTGGCTGAGCCGTTCATCCTGCCCCATGTCCAGTACGCCCTGGGGGTCATCTACTGGTGGCGGCACCAGCAGGTGGCACCGTGGGTGACGGACGAGCAGGCCAGGCGTGCGCTTGAGCAGACGGCGGAACAGTTCCCGACGATCTTCACCCTCCTGCCCGGGCGGCTGCATCCCTCAGAGAAGGAGAAGCTCGAGCTCGCGAGCCGGCACGCGGAACTCATCCGCGAGCGCATCCTGCCAGCCTACCAGGCGCTGCTGGAGCAATCGAAGGAGGCGGTGAAGGACCTGATCCGGCAGGGGCGCATCCGGATGGCGCCTGCGGGTGCGACACCGACGGGGATGCTCCCTGAGGAGCTCCTCGATGAAGAAGCCAGGCGCCTGCTGGAGGGCCAGGCGGGCCGGTTGGCGGATCAGCTGGAGGGGCAGACGGACATCCCACAGATCCGCCGCGCGAAGGAGCACGCCCGGCGCCAGCGCCGCCAGCTCAAGGAGGCAGAGCGTCCCCCCGAAGAGCCCACCGGAACTACCTCGATTCGGGATCTCATCACGAAAGCCCAGCGGATGGAGCGCCAGCGCAACGCCTCGATGACGGTGTACCAGCGTTACCTTGAACCCGTTGCCGGGCCGGTGGACCGGCTGCGGGGGATCCTGGGCAACCTTTTCTTCAAGAACGCCCGGCCGCGGGATGAGGGGTACTTCCGGTCGGGCAAGCCGCACATCCCGCGCATCATGCAGTCGGAGGCCCGCGGCTGGATGAACGAGGAGGACTTTAAGGTGTTCACCCGGCGCCGCCTGCCGACGAAGCGCAACTATAAGTTCAGCCTCCTCCTCGACCAGTCCGGCTCCATGGCCGATGCCAAGACGCAGAAGGCGATGGAGGCGCTGGTCCTGTTCATGGAGACGCTCGAGTTCCTCGAGATCGAGTACAACGTGATCGGCTTCGCCGACGCGCCCTCGGAGTACAAGCCGTTCGGGCGGGGGCGGCTGGACGCCGCGCAGAAGGACGAGGCGATCGGCGAGGTGGAAATGGGTGCTGGCTACGGCAGCACGAACGACCACGACGCGCTCAAGCTTGGTCTCGACCAGCTCGAGCCGCAACTCGGGGACCGGAAGGTCCTGTTCGTCATCACCGATGGAGAGGGTAACTGGGTAGACATCGGGCCGCAACTGGTGCGGGCTTCGCAGGCTGGCGTGGAGGTGATCGGCATCGGCATCGGCGAGGGGATGGCGTATGTCGAGAAGCGGTTTGGGCACCATGTCCTGGTGCCGGATGTCAATGACCTGCCGGAGCGGCTCGGCGAGCTCCTAGAACAGGAGCTGCTCGGCGAGTTCCCAGGCGGCCCGGCGCACGCCGAGTTCCTGCGCCGCCTCCACCCCCCGCTCGTCTGGGTCCCGGCCCAAGAGGAGGCGGGGCAGGGGACAGATGACGGCTTTCGGATCGCCCACCTCGACGCCGTGAACCGTCCAGATCTTTCGTACGACGACCTGAGTCCGGCGGAGCGAGAGGCGGTGGACGCCCTGCTCGCCGCGGAGGAACCACCGCAGCCCCCGGTGGGCGGCGGCGCGTGGTCGGATCGACCCGAGT
>CAYJWO010000044.1:0-6521 GCA_964373825.1 uncultured Planctomycetales bacterium | reverse complement strand
TGACGGATTTCGGGACGCGGGATTGGTACGTCGGCGCCATGAAAGGCGTGCTGCTCTCGCGCTGCCCCAGCGCCCAGCTGGTGGACCTCACGCATGACATTCCCCCGCAGGATGTCGTTGCCGGAGCCTTCACGCTCGCGGCTGCCGTCCCGTGGTTTCCCCGGGGAACGGTGTTCCTCGCCGTGGTGGATCCTGGAGTGGGCAGCGCTCGCGGGCTGCTGGCGGCTCAGGCGGATGGCCGCTACTTCGTGGGGCCGGACAACGGCTTGCTCGCGCTGAGCCTGCAGGCTGCCCGCAGCCGACGCGTCGTCCGGCTCACGCGTGCGGAGCACTGGCTGCCCGCGGTGAGCCGCACGTTTCACGGACGGGACATTCTTTCCCCGGTGGCCGCGCGGCTCGCGCGCGAAGGCTCGTTGGAGCGATTGGGCACGCCCACCGCGCGGTGGGCGTCGCTGGCGGTGCCGTCCGCCCGGCGCGCCGGCGCTGCGGTGGAGGGAGCCGTCATCCACGTCGATGCGTTCGGCAACCTCATCACGAACATTCCTGAACGGCTCCTGGGCCGTGGCAGCGCGACTGTGGTACTCCACGCGAGGCCGCGCGCGCGACGAGCCCGCCTCTTGCCCACGTACAGTGCTGGTCGTTCCGGCGAGGTGGTCGCGGTGATCGGCTCGCTGGGATGGCTGGAGGTGGCTCAGCGGAACGGCTCGGCGGCTCGCGCGTGCCGCGTGGGGCGGGGTACGCGGGTGACGGTCCAGCCGACTGTCAGGCGACACCGATGACGATCCTCGGCTTGACGCGGGTGCAGGACAAAGTGGCGATGCTCAAGCGGCTGTCGATGTTTGCCGCGTGCACGCCGGAACAGCTGCACCTCATCGCGGACCGCACGCGGCTCGTCGAACACAAGAAGGGCGAGTTTATTTACCGCCAGGGCGATACCGCCACGGCGCTCTACATCGTCAGCTCCGGGCGCGTGCGCGTGTTCTCCCGCCAGGCCGATGACGAGCAGACGCTCGCCGTGCTGCACAACGGGGATGCCTTCGGCGAGATTTCGCTGCTGACCGGGGAGAATCACGTGGCCTCGGTGCAGGCGCTCAACGATACGCTGATCCTCCAGATCGCGAAGGCCGATTTCGACGACGTGATCAACCGAGTCCCCTCGCTCGTCCTCTACCTGAGCCGTCTCCTCTCACGGCGCCTTCGCACTCGGGCGGAAGTCGGGACCTATGCGGAGGCGAAGATCGCCGCGATCTACAGCGGGGCCAAGGGGGTCGGCCGATCGCTGTTCGCGGTGTCGCTGGCCGCGATGCTCAAGCGCGACACCGGGATGCCGGTGATCGTCGTCGATCTCAACGTCGAGCCGGCCGGCTCCGACCCGCTCTACGCGGGCGGCACCCTGCGGTCCGAGGGGCTCCCCGGCCTGGCGGAGCTCCTGCCGGAGGCTCCGTGGCCTCAGCTGGTACGGGAGCATCCCCTTGGCTTCACGGTGCTGTCCATCGGCCAGGTGCTCCATGCCGAGCCGGACGATCGCGTCGTCGCCCCCCTCCTCAACGTGCTCACGCATCAGTTCCACTACGTCCTCCTGGACCTGCCGGTCGAGGTGGATGCGCAGGTCCTCAAGGCCTTGCGGCAATCGGATGTGATCTACCTGATGACGGATCAGCACCGCGACAACGTCGCCAAGACCCGCACACTGCTGCACCAGGTGCATGACACCGTGGGCGTCACGGATGCCCGCGTCCAGGTCGTGGTCAACCGGATGCAGGGCATCGGGGTCGCCGTCAGCATCGGCGAAATCGGGCGTGAGCTGGGGGCGGCGGTGACGTTCGCGCTGCCGCGCGCCCCGGTGAGCACCGGGGAGCGAGTGACGATCGGCGAGCTCAGCCAGTGGCTGGAGCAGCACCGGCTACCGTACATGGTCGCGGTGCGGCGGGTGGCGCGAGAGCTCAGCGGGTCGGTGGTGGCGCTGGTGCTCGGGTCGGGTGCGGCGCTGGGGCTGGCGCATGTCGGCGTGCTCAAGGTCTTGGAGCGGGAGAACATCCCGGTGGACATCGTCTGCGGGTCGAGCATCGGATCGCTCGTGGGCGGCCTGTGGGCGTCGGGGCGCTCGGCGGCGGAGCTCGAGCAGCTCGCCCTTCGATTCGCGGGATTCTGGTCGTTCCTGCGGCTGTTCGTCCTGGACGTCGGGTTTCCCATGTTCAGCGTGGTCTTGGGCGTCGGCGTCGGGGTGGCCTTCGGGGTGTTGGCCGGCTTCTGGCCGGGAGTCATTCTGGGCTCGTTCCTGTCGCTGGTGATCTGGCTGATCCTGGGGCCGCTGGCCGGCGGGCCCATCCAAGGCCGGCAGCTGATGCAAAAGCTTGAAGCGGACTTCGCCGGCAAGACGTTTGACGACACGTGGGTGCCGTTGCGGGTGGTGGCGGCGAACCCGATCGGGCGCGAAGAGGTGGTATTTGACAGCGGGCCGCTGGCCGGCGCGGTTCGGGCGTCGGTGTCGATCCCAGGAATTTTCAAGCCGGCGATCCGGCGGGGGCGGCTGTGCCTCGACGGCGGCGTGGTCAACCCGGTGCCGGTGAGCGTCGCGCGGCAGGCCGGGGCGCATCGCGTCATCGCCGTCAACGTGTTTCCCACGACGCAGGAAATGCAGGCCCATCTGGCCGAGGTCGAGCGGCAGCGGCAGGAACGGGAAGCCCAGTTGGCCTCGCGCGGCTTCCTCGTGCGGCTCTTCGCCAGGCTCCGCCAGGAAGTGCAGCGATCGATGTTTCCCATTATGTTCGATATCATCATGCGCTCGATGCAGTTCATGGAGCATCAAATCGCCGAGGTCGCCTGCCACGAGGCGGATTTGACCCTGCGGCCGACGCTGCCGGGCGCGAGCTGGCTGGAGTTCTACGCGCCGGCGAAGTTCATCCGGCGTGGCGAGGAGACGGCACTCCAGCATCTCGCCGAGATCAAGCGGGTCGCCGGGATGGGCGGGCCGTTCGTTGACAAGGGTACAGGCAGTAGCTAGGATGAGGCGACACGCATGCCGAACGACATCGTCATCGTCGATGGAGTGCGCACCCCGCAGGGGATCTTCGGCGGGGCGCTGAAGACCTTGACGGCCCAAGCCCTTGGCGCCGTCGCCGTGCAGGAGCTCCTCACGCGGACCCACCTCAAACCGGATGTGGTCGAGGAGATCATTGTCGGCTGCGTGGGGCAGGCTTCAGACGCCCCCAACCTCGCGCGGGTGATCGGCCTCTTGGCCGGGTTACCTCAGCAGACGCCGGGCTACACGGTGCAGCGCAACTGCGCCTCCGGCCTCCAGGCGATCGTCAACGCGCACCAGAACATCGTCTGCGGCGAACGGGACGTGCAGATCGCCGGCGGAGCGGAGTGCATGAGTACGGCCCCCTATGTCAGCCGGGACCTGCGGTGGGGCAAGCGGCTGCGCCACGCCGAGATGGTCGACACGATCTGGGAAGGCCTGACCGACCCGGTGTGCGGGCAGATCATGGGCCGGACGGCGGAGAACCTCGTGGAGGAGTTCGGGATCAGTCGGGCGGACCAGGACCGATTCGCGCTCCTGTCGCACCAGCGGGCGTTTCGGGCGACGCGCGAAGGCCGCTTCAAGGATGAGCTCGTCAAGGTGATGGTGCCGAAGCGGGCGATGGGGCGCGACCTGCCGCCGGAGCCGTTCACGCAGGACGAAGGCATCAACCCGGGGTTGAACGAACAGCAGCTGGGCCAGTACCCGGCGGTCTTCAAGGAGGGCGGCTCCGTCACCCCGGGCAACGCCTGCTTCAACGCTGACGGAGCGGCGATGGTGCTCATGATGTCCGCCCAGAAGGCCAAGGCGTTGGGGTACCAGCCGCTGGTCCGCGTGCGCGCGTACGCCTTCGCCGGGCTGGAGCCGGAGCGAATGGGGATGGGGCCCTCGCTGGCCGTGCCGACCGCGCTGAAGAAAGCCGGGCTGACGATGAAGGACGTCGGGCTCATGGAGCTCAACGAGGCATTCGCGGCGACGTTCCTCGCCTGCGAGAAGCAGATGGGGTTCAACCGGGAGACGACCAACGTCAACGGCGGCGCGATCGCCTTGGGCCACCCGGTGGGGGCGACCGGCTGCCGGATCGTCGTGACGCTCATCCACGAGATGAAGCGGCGCAACGCGCCGATCGGTGTGGCGACCGCTTGCGTCGGCGGCGGGCAGGGAGCCGCGCTCGTGCTCGAGCGCGCCTGATGTACATCTACAAGACCGCCGTCGTCGGGGCCGGGGCGATGGGGGCCGAGATCGCCCAGGTGATCACATTCAGCGGGACCCCGGTGCTCCTCAAAGACGTCGATCAGGAGCGGGTGGACCGCGGGCTGGACGCGATCCGCAAGGTGTACCAGCGCCGGGTCGATCGCGGCAAGATGACCGCCGACGAGATGGCGCAGAAGATGGGGCTCGTGACCGGTGTCACCGGCTACGACAGCTTCGGGGACGTTGACCTCGTCATTGAGGCGGTCCCGGAGCAGCTCCCGCTCAAACAGCGTATCCTCCGCGAGCTGGACGGGGTTCTGCCGGCGTCCGCCCTGATCGCGTCCAACACCTCCTCGCTGTCCATCTCTGCGCTCGGCGGGGTGACGAAGCGGCCGGACAAGGTGCTTGGCATGCACTTCTTCTATCCCGCCCACGTGATGAAGCTTGTCGAGGTGATTCCAGGGCTGGAGACCTCCGAGGAGGCGGTGAGCGACATCACCGGATTCGCGGAGAGCTTGCGCAAGCTGCCGATCCGGGTCAACGAGTGTGCGGGGTTCCTGGTCAACCGCATCCTCATGCCCTACCTGAACGAGGCCGCCTTCTGCGTCCAGGAGGGAGCCGCCTCGCCGAAGGCGATCGACGAGGCGATGACCGCCCTGGGATTTCCCATGGGCCCCTTCATGCTGGTCGACAACCTGGGGTTCGACGTGTGCCGCGAAGTGGTCAACGTGCTGCTCGACGCGTACGGCAGCCGGATGCAGCCGGCGGCCATCTGGGAACGCCTCCACGCGCTCAAGCGGTTCGGCGTGAAAGCGGGTGCTGGGTTCTACCGCTACGGCGACCAGGCGGGCCAGCCGGATCCGGACCTGGAGCACATCATCCAGGAGCTGCGGACGTCTTCGCGGGTCGCGTCCGAGTTCTCGCCCAACCGGCTGATGCTCGCCATGATCAACGAGGCGATCCGCTGTCTCGAGGAGCACGTATGCACCGCCGCCGACGTGGACCTGGCCGTCATCGCCGGCTTGGGGTTCCCCCAGTCCAAGGGCGGCTTGCTCCACTACGCGGACGAGCTCGGACTGGACACGGTGCTGTCGGAGCTGCGCCGCCTGACCGAGGTCCACGGCGAGCGGTTCTGGCCCGCCCCGCTGCTCAAGCGCAAGGTCGCGGCGGGCCATCTCGGCAAGCAGGCGAAGAAGGGGTTCTTCGACTACTCCAGCGAGTGAGGAGCGCGGACCATGCCAGCGACGTCTGGACAGCAGGTCAAGGTGGCCATCGAAGACCAGATCGCCGTGGTGACTATTGACCACCGCCCGGTCAATGCCCTCAACCAGCAGACGCTCGAGGAGCTCGGCGGGGCGGTCGAGGCGCTGCGGGCCGAGCCGTCGGTGAAGGCGGTCGTCGTGACTGGTGCTGGATCGTTGGCGTTTGTCGCGGGTGCAGATCTCAAAGCCATCGCTCAGATCGGCTCGCCGGAGGCGGCTCGTGAGCTCTCGGCGCTGGGCCAGGCGGTGTTCCTGAAGCTGCAGCGGTTGCCAAAGCCCGTCCTCGCCGCGATCAACGGGGTGTGCCTCGGCGGCGGCCTGGAGCTGGCGATGGCCTGCCACGTGCGTATCAGCGGCGACCGAGCCCGGTTCGGGCAGCCGGAGGTCAACCTCGGAATCATCCCGGGGTGGGGCGGCACCCAGCGCCTTCCGCGGCTCATCGGCCGCGGCCGGGCGATCGAGTGGGTTCTCACCGGAGACATGTACAGCGCGCAGGAAGCGCTCCGCGTGGGATTGGTCAACCAGGTCGTGCCGCAAGATCAAGTGATGAAGGTCGCGAAGGGATTGGCGAAGAAGCTCTGCGGCAAGAGTGTCGTGGCGGTTTCGCAGGCGCTGGCCGCGATCGAGGAAGGTGCCGACCGGTCGCTAGAGGACGGATTGGCGCGCGAAACGGAAGCCTTCCGCCGGGTGTCGGAATCCGAAGACAGCCGGGAAGGGGTGCGCGCCTTTCTGGAGAAGCGCCAGCCGGTCTTCAAGGATCGTTAATGCGGGCGGTCTTCTTTGAAACCGCTTCGTGGGAGCGCCGCTTCCTGAAGCGCGCGCTCACCCAGGCGGGAATTCCGGTTCGCGTCGTCCCCGAGGCGCTGACCGAGGAGACGCGCGCGCTGGCCGCGGGCGCCAATATCCTGTCGGTGTTCATCTACTCCCCGGTGACCGCTTCGTTGTTGCGCCGGTTGCCGCGGCTGCGCCTGATCGCCACGCGGTCCACCGGTTTCGACCACATCGACCTGCGCGCCTGCCGGCGGCGGCGGATCACGGTCAGC
>CAYJWO010000043.1:2606-6546 GCA_964373825.1 uncultured Planctomycetales bacterium | reverse complement strand
AGTAGCGATAGATGTCGGCGGCGAAGGGCTGGCCCTTGAGGACCTGGGTGATCACGACCGTCGGGTCCACGATGTTGCCCAGCGACTTAGACATCTTCTGCTCGCCGATCTTCCACCAGCCGTGGGCGACGATCGCCTGCGGCATCTGCTCGTCGGTGAAGCCTAGCGCGTGGAGCATGATGGGCCAGTAGACGGCGTGGTGGCGCAGGATGTCCTTGCCGATGAAGTGGACGTCGGCGGGCCAGACTGTTTTGAAGCGTGCCGGGTCGCTCGCCACCCCGGGGACGGAGATGTAGTTGATGAGCGCGTCGAACCACACGTACGTCACGTGGTCCGGTGAAAACGGCACGGGGATTCCCCAGCTGACGCGCGCCTTGGGCCGAGTGATGCACAGCGATTCTGGCAGCGGCTGCTCGAGCAGCCCCTTGAGCTCGTTGCAGCGCGTGACGGGCCGCACGAAGGTGGGGTGCGAGGCGACGAACCGCTTGAGCCACTCCTGCGACGCGCGCAACGGCAGGTGCCAGCCTTCTTCCTCGAGTGGCTCGAGCGCGCGGCTGCACGCCGGACACGTCGGCGTGCTACCGGTCAGCTCCGCGTCGGTCCAGAAGGTTTCGTCCGGGGTGCAGTACCAGCCGCGGTACGAGGCGCGCACGAGCCGCTTGGCGTCGTAGAGCCGCTGGAGAAGGGCTTGGACGGTCTGGACGTGGCGCGGCTGGCTGGTGCGGATGAAGTCGTCGTGCGAGATGCTCAGCCGCGTCCAGAGCGCGGTGAACTGCGCCACGGCGGCGTCGGCGAACGCCTGCGGGGTCTGCCCAGCTTTGACGGCGGCCTGCTGGATCTTCTGGCCGTGCTCGTCGGTGCCGGTGAGGAAGAAGACGTCCCGCCCCTTGAGCCGCTGGTAGCGGGCGAGCGCATCGGCGGCGATGTTGGTGTACGAGTGGCCGATGTGCGGGGCGGCGTTGACGTAGTAGAGCGGGGTCGTCAGGTAGAACGTCTTAGGCATGGGGGGCGGTCCCCACGAGGTCCAGGTAGTGCTCGCGGGCGAGGGCGGCGACGAGGCGGGGGTTGGCGTAGTCCTCCAGCGACTCCCGCAGCGTCATGAGCGTCTGGGCGGTCTCGAGGCAGCGGTCGACGTCCACTGTTTTCGCTTGGCGGTGGAGCGCGTCGCCGGAGTCGGCGTGGAGAAGTAGCGCATCCTCGGCGACGGCCGACATGGCCAGGTCCCGCAGCCAACCGATCATTTCGTCCAGCAGAATCGTGACCTCGGCACGGCCTTCCGGCAGCGGCGGGTCGAACCAGGCTGCGGTAGTGCCGTCGGCCAGCCGGTGGAGCAGCTGCTCCCGGCGCTGCCAGGAGGCCAGCAGCTCCATGGCCCGGGCGACGCTGCCCTCGCTGCTGCGCGCGGCCGCCTGCACCAGCGGATGGTGGAGCTCTTCGGGCGACATCCCGAGCGGAGTCGAGGGATCGCCGACCTGCTGGGCGGCGAGGATGCGCGCGAGCTCCTCGGGGGCCAGCCGGTGGAGCCGCAGGAGCTGGCAGCGGGAGACGATGGTGGGCAGGCACTGGGGCAGCCGCGACGTGGTGAGCACGAAGCGCGTCGTGCGCGGCGGCTCCTCCAACGTCTTGAGGAGGCTGTTGGCGGCTTCCTCGGTGAGCCGCTCAGCGCCATCAATGATGGCGACCTGGACTTTGGCGCTGAACGGCTTGAGCATCAGCCGGCCGAGGAGGGTGCGCACGTCGTCCATTTTGATCTGGTCCGACGCCCCGCTGCCGACGAGCAGATGGCAGTCGGGATGGACGCTCCGCCCGATCTGCTGGCAGGTCGTGCAAGCACCGCAGGCGGAGCCGCCGCCGACCTGGCAGTTGAGCGCCTTGGCGAGCTCGAGGGCGAGGCGGCGCTTGCCGATGCCGTCGGGGCCGACGAGCAGGTAGGCGTTGGCGATCTGGCCGGCCGCGATGTGGGCCTGCCAGATCCGTTTGACGAACGCGTGCCCTTCAATATCAGTCCATGCCATGGGAAGGACATTCCAATTGCTTGAGGACGGCGGTGGCGAGGCGGCGGCGGACCTCGGCCACGGACTGCGTCGCGTCGATCAGGATGAACCGACGAGGCTCGCGCCGAGCGAGCGCGCGGTAGCCGGCGCGCACGCGGCGGTGGAACGCGAACGCCTTGCGCTCCATCCGATCACGCGAGCGGTGGAGCCGCGCGAACCCCTGCTCCGTCGGCAGATCCAGCAGAATGGTCCGCGACGGCATCACCCCTCCGATCGCCCGCCGCCCGAGCTTGTCCAGCCAACGGGGATCCAGCCCGCCGCCGTAGCCCTGGTACGCGACGGTGGCGTCATGGAATCGGTCGCAGAGGACCACCGCACCCCTTCGCAGCGCCGGTGCGATGCGCTTGCGCACGAGTGCGACGCGCCCACCGATGAACAAGAGTGCCTCCGCCAGCGGCGAGAGCTCTCCGGCCTGATGCAGCAGCACGCGCCGAAGCGCTCGGCCCAAGGCCGTCGAACCGGGGTCGCGCACCAGGACCACGCGCAGCCCCGCGCGGCGCAGCCGGCTCGCGAGCCACCGCGCCTGGCTGGACTTGCCCGACCCCTCCGGCCCCTCGAGGGTGATGAATACTCCCCGTTCCGTCATCGAACACGGTGCCAGACAGGACCGTTGGCGGTATCCACAACCCAAACACCCTGTTCGCGCAGTTCAGTGCGAATAGCGTCGGCGCGGTGGAAGTCCTTATGTTTTCGTGCGGCCTCACGCTCAGCAATAGACTGTCGTATCTTTTCAAGTGATTCCGGAGGCTCCTCACCCGTCCCTTGTAAGAACAATCCTAGAATGGTTCCAAGTTCAAGTAATGCCCGTCGAACACCACCAGCCATGAAACGCTCTTCGGTGCCCCCAGACTCGAGAACGCGATGACCCAAATTCACCAACTCAAACAACACAGCAAGAGCTCGAGGAGTGTTCAGGTCATCGTCCATTGCATCGTGAAATCGTTGCACAAGAGGTACGAGTTGGTTGGGCGCTGAACCGCTTGTTAGTTGATGCAGGCGTTGCTGGTCGCAGTGCTCAAAGAACCGGCGGAACTCGTCCCAGTTGGTTCTGGCTTCCGCGAGGCGCTGCGGGGTGAAGTCCACCGGCGAGCGGTAGTGCGCCTTCAAAAAGAACAGCTTCAGGACGTCCGGGTGGCCGGCCTGTTGGAGCACCGCGTCCACGGTGATGAAGTTGCCCAGCGACTTGGACATCTTTTCGCCGTTCACGGTGAGCAGCCCGTGGTGCATCCATAGCTTGGCGAAGGGCTTGCCGGCGGCGTTGGACTGCGCCAGCTCGTTCTCATGGTGCGGGAAAATGAGGTCCAGCCCGCCGCCGTGGATGTCGAACGCATCGCCCAGGTACTTCGTGCTCATCGCGGAGCACTCGATATGCCAGCCGGGGCGCCCCTGCCCCCACGGGCTGGACCAGGAGGGCTCGCCGGGCTTGGCGGCCTTCCAGAGGGCGAAGTCCATCGGATCGCGCTTCTGCTCGCCGGGCTCGACGCGAGCACCCGCCTGCAGCTCGTCCACGGTGCGGTTGGAGAGCACGCCGTAGCCTTCGTGCTTGCGGACGGCGAAGTACACGTCGTGGTTCTTGGTCTCGCCGTCCCCTGTGGCCTCGTAGGCGATGCCGTTGACCAACAGCTTGGCGATGAAGTCGGTCATCTCCGGCACGACGTGCGCCGTGGCGCACGGTTCGGTGGTCGGCGGCTCGATGCCGAGCCGAGCAAGGGCCTCGTGGTAGCTCGCCAGGTAGCGCGTCGCCACCTCTGTGCACTTGGCTGTGAGGTCGTCGTGGACTGTGGACTGTGGACTGTGGACTCGAGCTCGGCGGCGGTGGTCATTGAGGGGAGAGAGGACAGCGGTCGCGTTGCGGACGAGCGCGCCGTCGAGCTGAGGTCGTCGCT
>CAYJWO010000043.1:0-2596 GCA_964373825.1 uncultured Planctomycetales bacterium | reverse complement strand
CTTGTCGATGATCTTGTCGTCCACGTCGGTCACGTTGCGCACGAACGCGACGTCCAGCTGCTGGCGGCCCAGGTAGCGGCGCAGGACGTCGAAGACGAAGGCGCTGCGCACGTGGCCGATATGGGGGTCGTCGTAGACGGTCGGGCCGCAGACGTACATTCGCACCCGGCCGGGCTCAAGCGGCTGGAACGGCTCGATGGAGCGCGTGAGGGTGTTGTGCAACCGCAGGGTCACGGCCGGACGCTCCGGCTACTCGTCGTCGTCCTCGGGCGCCGGGGCAGGGCTGATCTGCGCCTCGTGGTGCGCCTTAAGGTGCTGCTCGATGGCGTCGATCTCGCGCTGGAGCGCTTCGAGCCGCTCCGTCAGCGGATCGGGCAGGCGGGTGTGGTCCAGGTTGATGCCGGGGAACGTGCGGTCCTTGATGCGGTGGATGCGGCCCGGCACCCCGACGACGGTGGAGTGCTCCGGCACGTCCCGCAGAACCACGGCGTTGGCCCCGATCATCGAGTGAGCGCCGACCGTGATGTTGCCCAGCACTTTGGCCCCGGTGCCGATGACGACGCGGTCGCCGATGGTCGGGTGGCGCTTGCCGCGCTCCTTGCCGGTGCCGCCGAGCGTCACTCCCTGGAAGAGTGTCACGTCGCGGCCGAGGACCGCGGTCTCGCCGATGACGACGCCCATGCCGTGGTCGATGAACAGCCCGCGGCCGATGGTCGCTCCGGGATGGATTTCAACGCCGGTGAACCAGCGGACCACCGTCATGATGAGGCGCGGCAGGAGCGGCACCCGGAGCTGATAGAGCGGGTGGGCGATCGCGTAGCCGATGAACGCGTGGAGGCCGGAGTAGTTGAGGAGGATCTCGAGGACAGTGTGCGCGGCCGGGTCCCGCTCGTAGCAGGCCCGGACCTCCGGGTCGAACGCGACGCGGATCAGCGCCGCCAGCCCGACCACAATCAGTAACAGCCAGATCCAATTCATGCTACCACCGAGTCATTGCGTAGTTGGCGGGTGACGCTGGCGCCAGGGCGCCCCCGGCGCGCAGCGGACTGGGCCCCACCCGCCGCAGGCGGAGGGAGATGGAGTCCGCGAGCACCGGGGGCTGGCGCCGGCGGCAGGACCCGCCAAACTGACTGACGAACCATCAGCCTCTCCCATTGCGAGGGACGAGCAAGACGACGACCTGGGCCGCGATGCCGCGGCGGCCCGGGGGCAGCCCTTCCGTGGTCTTGGCCTTCACCGACACGCGCGACGCCTCGATGCCGAGCAGTTCACCCATGGCGCGGCGCATCTGCGGCTTGTACGGCGTGAGCTTGGGCGCATCCGCGACGACGATGGCATCCACGTTGCCGATGACCAGGCCGCGGCGCCGCACCTGCTGGAGTGCCGCCCGGACGAACTGCCGGCTGTCGGCCCGGCGATAGCGCGCGTCCGTCGGCGGAAACTGCTCACCCAAATCGGGAGCGCCGATCGCGCCGAAGAGCGCGTCAACCAGCGCGTGGAGCAGCGCGTCCGCGTCCGAGTGACCCACCAACCCCTTCGTCGAAGGGATCGACACGCCGCCCAGCTTGAGCGGCTGCTTGCCGCCCACCCGGTGCACGTCGTAGCCAATACCGATGCGCATCAATCCCCCGTCACTGCGTTCACTGGTTCACTCGTTCATCTGTTCATTGGTTCTCGGCAGCCAACCAGTGAACCGATGAACCAGTGAACTCGTGAACGCCTTTTCGTCGCCTGAGGATGGTCGCTGCCACGGCGAGGTCTGCCGTCGTCGTCACCTTGACGTTGCCGGGCTCGCCCAGCACCATCCGCACCGTGAAGCCTGATGCCTCGACGATCGAGGCGTCGTCTGGAAACGCCGCAAGCCGGCGCGCGGCCCGGGCGAGCGAGCGCTCGAACCGGTCGCGGCGGAACACCTGCGGCGTCTGCGCGAGCCACACGCGCTCGCGCGGCAGCGTGCGCCGGACGATGCGGTGGCCGTTCATCAGCTTCACCGTCTGTGATGCCGGCAGCCCGCACAGCGCCGCCCCGCCACGCCGCGCGGCCTGGATGGTGCGCGCGATGATCGACGGGCTGACACAGGGCCTCGCCCCGTCGTGAACGAGCACCCAACGGGCCTCGGACGGCAGGGCGCGCACGCCGCGCGCCACCGAAGCCGCCCGCGAGGCACCCCCCGCCACCGACGGCAGCGCCTTGGTGATCCGGTAGCGGCGGATCAGAGCGCTGATGCGCCGATGATCCCTGGGGCGCGCCGCTACGACGATCCAGCGCACGTCGGGATGGCGCTGGAGTGCCTGCAGCGTGTGCGCGAGCAGGGGCCGGCCGGCCACACGAACGAACAGCTTGCCGGCCTTCGCCCCGAACCGTCGGCCAACACCCGCGGCGGGCACGACCGCCCCCACCGACATCATGACGAAACCCAGTGGGATTTCCAATTTCGGATTGCGGATCGCGGATTGAAAGGCGGTTCCATTCGCAATCGGCAATTCGCAATCCGCAATGTCATGAGGGTTCCCGCGGCGAAGCCGTGTTGTCCGGGCGCAGGAAGATCATGCGGCCCGCCGCCGTCTGCAGGACGCTCGTCACCGTGCCGTGCACC